>JAYTSW010000053.1:0-2619 GCA_043745425.1 Sphingobacteriaceae bacterium
CGAATTTTCCTTTGCTGCGGAATGACATTTTCACTATTCCATCCATCTCTGTAAAAAAAGCGGCGAACTTAATGCCTTTGATGCTTAAAGAATAATTCACTAAACCTTCCGTATCTCCTTTTTGGTATTCAAATTGTTTTAATTCTTCTTGTGATAAATTCATATAAGCCGTATTTTTGGCAGGAAGTACCATCATTTTTTGAGATATACAATAACCAATTAATTTCAAACGATTATAAGCATATGTGTCATAAATTGCTTCATGAATTTGATTAGGAACAGCACCAAACTTAATTAAATCTGCAATAACTAAATGTGTTTTTTCAGTTACAGAAGAAAAACGGAACGAACCAGTATCAGTCATAATTCCAGTATACAAACACGAAGCGATTTTTTTGTCAATCAGTTTTTTATGTCCGAGACCAACAATTAAATGATAAACCAATTCGCAAGTGCTGCATGCCTTTACATCATGATATACAACTTTTGCGAATTTATCGGGTTGTTGATGATGATCAATCAAAACCTTAATAGCTTTACTGGCTGCAACTACCTCACCTAATTTTTCTATTCTCTTGTAAGAATTAAAATCTAAAGTAAAAATAGCATCTGCTTTTTGCACTAATGCTTCTGTTTTCCCTGGTTCGGTTTGATGATTCAGAACTTTGCTATCGCCTGGCATCCATTTTAAAAATTCGGGATATTCATTAGGAACAATAACAGTAACTTTTTTCTTTATTTTAATTAGGTAATTATACAAACCTAAACTGGAACCCATGGCATCACCATCCGGACTCCAATGTGTTACTATAACAATGTTATTCGATTTTTTTATAAGAGCTTTAAAAGCTGCGAAATTGGGCTTTTTCATTCACTGATTTTAGGATTACTAAAGGTACGATTATTTATTGTTTGGACTGAAAAAGCGCTTAAATCCACCTCAAATAAATTAATAAATAAGCCTAAATAATAAAAAATACTTATCTTTGCGCCCTTATTAATTAAATAAAAAATGGCAGGAAACATCACATTTACAATGGTTAAACCCGATGCTGTTGAAGCTAACAACATTGGACCAATTTTAGCAAAAATAAACCAAAGCGGATTCAGAATCGTAGCAATGAAATACCTGCGTTTAAGCCCTGAACAAGCAGGTCTGTTTTATGCAGTGCATAAAGAGCGTCCGTTTTACGGCGAATTAGTTAGTTACATGAGCAGCGGACCAATTGTTGCTGCAGTTTTGGCAAAAGATAATGCTGTTGCTGATTACCGTAAGCTAATTGGTGCAACGGATCCAAGTAAAGCTGAAGAAGGAACTATTCGTAAATTATTCGCTAAATCTATTGCAGCTAATGCAGTGCATGGTTCTGATAGCGATGAAAACGCAAATATTGAAGCCGACTTTTTCTTTTCGAAATTAGAACGCTTTTAAAATACGCCGCCCCAAATGGGGCGGTTTTTGTTTGTTCAAATTATTAACAATGCAATAAAAAAAGTATCATTTTTTTAAATTTGATTTTCTAAAATAATTAGCTCATGGAAACAATTGCAAAAAACAACCCTTACGAATCACAACTTAACGAATGGATTCAAGATGAAAAAGCAGCCATTGATTTAATAAGCGCCATTGGTAAACTTTGGTTTGATAAATCAATCGAGTTAATTTTATTCAGAAACCAATTAGTTGACAGAAGCGCAAGCGAAATTATAAATCTTCACTTTTACGCGAAAGACATCGTAAAAAAACCAATTGCGGTTAAAGATACTGTTGCATTAGCAAACGTTATTTACCACTTGGATGTTTGTCCGTCGCGAGTTGATATTGGACGTTTAGCTTACGAATGGGATCAAGAAAAAGATAATTATAAAACCACAACCGATTTTATAAATACCAAATTAAAAGATTTGATTGGCAAAAAAGGCTCAATTACTCCAAAAGATGTAGTGTTATTTGGTTTCGGACGTATCGGTCGTTTAGCGGCACGCGAATTAATTTCTCAAGCAGGAAAAGGCGAACAATTACGTTTACGCGCCATAGTTACACGTGGTAACAGCGATGGTGATATTACAAAACGTGCCGATTTATTACGCACTGATTCAGTTCATGGCCCTTTCCCGGGAACCGTTATAGAAGATTTAGCGAACAAAGCTTTAATTATAAACGGACATACAGTTCACATGATTGACTCTAAAAATCCGGAAGATGTTGACTATACAAAATATGGAATTAATGACGCTTTATTAATTGACAACACCGGTGTTTTCAGAGATGATGTAGAATTAGGTCGTCATTTACAAGCCAAAGGAATTTCGAAAGTATTATTAACCGCTCCTGCAAAAGGTAATGTACCCAATGTAGTTCACGGTGTAAATCATGAAACTGTTGATGTAAAAAAACAACAAATTTTTTCAGCTGCTTCATGTACTACCAATGCAATTATGCCGATTCTTTATGTTATTGATAAAGAATTAGGAATTCAAAAAGGTCATATTGAAACGGTTCACTCCTATACAAATGATCAAAATTTATTGGACAACTACCACAAAAAACACCGTCGTGGTCGTTCAGCGGCATTAAACATGGTCATTACTGAAACTGGTGCAGAAAGTGCTTTGAAA
>JAYTSW010000054.1:0-2614 GCA_043745425.1 Sphingobacteriaceae bacterium
CTCCACCACCTTGTGATTTGCAAAGAATCCTTCCATCGGAAAGTAATTGCATAGCACCTCCGCTTGTATCCGGAGCTAAGGTTGAAACTTGTGACCAAAAACCAACTTGTGCATTGGTAAAATAATTTGAAATAAGGAAAATGAAAGCAAAAAATAATTTTGCTGAGAAACTGGTAGGTAAAAGTTTTTTCATTAGGATTTTATTTGGTAAAAATTAAAGTGCTAAATGCATCTTATGAAGATACAAATTACTTTTTATTTTCCAAATATAAGAAAGGGGAATTACTATAAAAATTCAGTATTAAATGAACTTGCACTTTCTAGAGGCAAAAGCACACATTCTTAGCAGAATAACACCATGTTTAAAGCGGGAAATATTGGTCGTTCCGTAAGTGCGTTCGCGGTAACGAATAGGAACTTCAACAATTTTTAAATTTAATTTATGTGCACCGAACAATAAATCGAAATCACCAAAAGGGTCAAACTCTCCGAAGTATTTACGGTTTTTAGTTAGTTTAATATAGTCGGTTCTGAACATGACTTTAGTTCCGCATAAAGTATCTTTAAAGCGCTGTTCTAATAACCAGGTAAATGCCCAGCTGAAAAAATGATTTCCTAAATAATTTAAAAAGCGCATTGCTTCTTTATCCATTGGGTAAACTAAACGTGTGCCATTAATAAAATCACCTTTACCGCTTGCGATGGCGTTATAGAATTTAGGAATATCTTCTGGTGGCACAGTTAAATCAGCATCCAATATCATTAAAATATCACCGGTTGCAATTTTATAGCCTTCACGAACAGCATCTGCTTTTCCTTTTCCTTTTTGCTGACCAATTTTAATATCGTGAGTAGCAGAATATTTTTTCTGAATTTCCTGAATTTTTTCCCAAGTATCATCAGTACTATTTCCTTCAATAAAAATAATTTCAACGTGTTTGCCAAATTTAGGTAGACGAGTAATCGCATTTTCAATATTACCACTTTCGTTACGAGCGGGAATAACAACTGTTGTTGAATATTTTGTTGCGTACTCAGCTTCGCTGTTTTCAGAAAGTGGTTTAGCGAAACTATAAAGGTTTAAACTAAAGAATCTAAAAAAAGGAAATTTAGCTAAGTAACGGTTTAAAATAAAAGATAATATTGGAAACCATAACGGGAAAATCAATCGTTTGGTATTTCTGTACACATCAAATCCCGAAACAAATAATAAATTGTTAATGTCGCGGGAGTTTAACCAGTTCTGTAAGGGAGTTTTCTTTTTTAAACCAATAAGTTCGGCGAATTTAATGACCGGTTCCCAAAGAGAATTATAATATTGAACTATTACTTTTGTATTAGGATGAGATACTTTTTTAACCTGCTCGAATATATTTTGAATGTCATCAACAAACCCGATCAAATTACTGATGATAATTAAATCAAATTTTCCATTTAATTTAATTTCATTCGCATCCATCAATAAGAACTCTATGTTCTTTCCCTGATGTTTTTCTTTTGCCCAGATAATGTATTCTTCACTGAAATCGATTCCCACTTTGCGTGAACCTTCAATGGTCGCTAAAAGATCACCACTGCCGCAACCAACTTCCAGTACTGATGAATCTTCGTGAGAAAAGTATTTGCAATAATTACTAATCTCATTCCAATAATACGAACTAACGTTGCGTTTTTTGCGCTTTTGTGCTATAGAATTGAAATATGTTTTAATATCTGACACTATTGTTTTTCAATAATTACGGTGCAAAATAAACCTAATTGCTTTCCCAAAGGTGACAATAATTTCTCAATTCCCTTAAAAAAACCATACATAAAATAGGGGAACATAGCACTTCTGGAGACACCGCCGCTTAAAACATACAAAAAAGGACAGTGATACTGTATCTTTTTAATTTTAAGAGAGGGATAATCTTTTTTAAATTGTTCGGTGTCTCTTTCAAAATAAATGAAAGGTAAGGCCTGATTAGAGTTGCTTAATGGATTTCCCGCTTCAATTTCTCGTCCGCCTTTTTCATCGAACGGTTCGTGATGAAAGCGTTTGTAAATAAATCTTCCGAGTGCTGAATTTGCTGGCTCAACCATAATAATTTTTCCGCCTTTTACTAAAGTCCGTTCGGCTTCTTTTAAAAATAAATAGGGTTTAGGAATGTGATGAAAAACATTCAGCATCATGATACTTCCTAATTCATTTTCTTTGTATGGCAATTCTTCTGCGCTAAACACTTTATCTACAACAGGTAAATCTAAAATATCAGAAGTCACTACTTCCGGAAAAACATCTTTCAAAAAACCACCACCCGAGCCAATCTCTAAATAAATTCCTTTTCCTACAGTGCGAGATTCTTTAATAAAAACATCGTACCAATCCTGATATAAGCGTTTTAAAAAAGGTTTGTTTAAAATAATATCTCTATGCGCCAAAGTTGTTTTTGGATCATCAAGCGAGAAGGGTATAGTGTATTTTTTAAACACGAGGAGAGACGAATATGTTAAAGTAATGTTCTTCGCTTAAAGGTTCCAATTCCAAAACGGTTTCTAGGTTTAAGGTTTCTAGGTTGTTTTGTTTGAGAATTTCTACTTTAAAATCCAGTTCTTTTAATAGAGAAAAATAATC
>JAYTSW010000055.1:0-2597 GCA_043745425.1 Sphingobacteriaceae bacterium
TAATCGTTATGGCTGCCAGGGTTATTATATAAAACAACAAACTTTTACGAATAACTTTTTTATGAGTACCAATTACGCCACCAAAAATAATCGCTTTGGCTTTTTCGGTTACTTATTGATTGATAAACTAAAACATCAGGAGAACGGTGGGATCAAATACGATACCATGTTTACTCAGGAACCACTCATCAATAAACAATTACTTCCTGTGAAACTAAATAATGCTAAACGCGATACCCGTTTAGTAAGTGTAAGTTTTAATCCCTGGCTGAAATTAAATAAGAGCAATGACACAACCGGCTATTCACATTATCTGGATTACAAATTTAAGTATAGCGGAAATTATTACCAGTATGTGGATAATGGCGGGAAACCCGAAGGATATTACAATACCTATTATTTAGATACCGTAAGAACCAATGATAGTACGCATTTGAGTCAATTCACCAATCAAATAAATTACACCTTTAAATTATACAAGCCCGGTGTTGGTTTACGTTTAGGGTATGCACAGGAACATTCTATCTTACATCAACATAACGATAGTATATTTACCAACGATCTTGCTTACGCGAGTTTGTTTTTGAATAAATTACTTTTGAATACGGATTCTTCACGAATTAACGCTGACAAACGTATCTATTCTAACTTCGCCTTTAGCGCTGTTGTTAACGGGCCAAATAAGAACGATACTAAAATTGAATGGAACACCAAACTCGATTTCGGATTAAGCAATAAAGGCTTAACAACTAAAAAAACAAATTCCATTCATTTAAATATTTTGATGGAAGAACGTCACCCCGACTTTATTTACAATTACTGGCACACCAACAATTACAGTTGGGAAAACAACTTTAAACCCGTTAATTTTTGGCAGGCTAATTTAGGAGTGAGAAATCAGGTGAGTGGTTTGTCGTTCAACATTCTTTGGCATAATTATTTTAATTATTTGTATTTCGATTCAGTAGCGCAACCCAAACAATTAAAAACGATCATCAGCAACTGGCAATACAATGTGAATTTTGAAAAAGTATTATTTAAACATTTAGGAATACGCGCCAACGTAATTTACCAAACCACTAATAATAAAAAGATAATTAAAATGCCGGAACTTACAGGTTTAGGAAGTTTGTATTACACCGGAAATTTATTTAAGAATGCTTTACAATTGCAGGTAGGCGCTCAAGCCGACTATTACCAAGGCTTCCAGGCCAACTCGTATTCTCCGGCGTTAAACCAATTTTATATACAAACTAAAGATACGGTGGGCAATTATCCTTTTGTAGATGTGTTTTTATGCGCCCGCATTAAACCGGTTCAATTTTTTGTAAAGGTTGAAAATGTTCTTTACGGATTGATGGGCAGTAATTACTCTTTAGTTCCGGGTTATATTCAGCCGGATCGCAGCTTTAGGTTTGGGATAACCTGGTTATTTTTTGATTAGGCCTCATCCCTCGCTTGTAAATAATCTCGAAAATTTTTATATTTACATATAAAGGGAGTAAGCCGAAAAGCCCGAAAATGAGTAGGCAAAAAAATAAAACTAAATTTATGAAAACTACCACAATTAAATTTCTTGGGACTTTATTTGTACTGTCCTTATTTATTTTAACCGGATGTAAAAAAGCTGAAGCTGGGCCAACAGGACCTGCCGGGCCAACAGGACCTGCCGGGCCAACAGGACCACAAGGACCTGTATTAACACTTAGCAGCGCAGGTTTTGTTACAGCGACTCTTACCGGTACACGTCGTGATAACACTGTATTTACCGAACCTTTCAGTTACACTTATTATTTCCCAGGGACAGGCGGTGCAGGTACACTTGATAGCTTGGCTGCAAACAACTATCGCTATAGTTTCGCCCGTTCAACCAACGATATTTTCAGTAACAATAGCTCTAATTTAACGATCACGGCTTCCTCTAAGGCAGCTACTACCGGTACTTTGAATTTAAGCGTTTATTTTGAAAAAATGCTGAGCGGTAATAAATTATTCAGCTTTAACGCTAGTACTTCTACCGCTACTGTAACCTCTCTAACTTACAATACCACTACAGGTATGTTGTCGGGAAACTTTAACGTAGCGTATACAGCTTTTCAAACCAACACCTCTAAAACAGCAACAGTTACAGGGAGCTTCCAAACCGCCATTACAGAACTTGTTTACAAACCACAAGCGTCAAATGTAAAAAAGGACTAAGTAAATAGTGTAAATAAACCTGATCATTTAAAATGGACCTTTAGCAATAAAGGTCCATTTTTTATTAATAAAAAACGATAAACTAAGACAAAATTTAATCCAAAACCACTCGATTTTATTACATTTGTAGCTCAAAATTTAATTATGTCAACAGCAGCAAACAAAGGCCCTATCTCAAAATTTGTAGAGCATCATTATAAACATTTTAACGCGGCAGCATTGGTTGATGCTGCCAAAGGATACGAAACACACCTTACTGAAGGAGGCAAAATGATGGTGACCCTTGCCGGAGCTATGAGTACTGCCGAATTAGGAAAATCGTTAGCGGAAATGATCCGTCAAGGGAAAATTGATATTATCTCTTGCACAGGCGCTAACCTGGAAGAAGACATCATGAA
>JAYTSW010000056.1:0-2595 GCA_043745425.1 Sphingobacteriaceae bacterium
TTCGATTATCCTTCTTGGGATAAATTTCAGTAACCTCAGGTAAAAATAAAATGTTACAACCTGCATTTTCGAGTATATGAGCATCTTTTTCAGGCATTCTTGGGTAACGTGCCAAATCACTAGCATCGTTAAACTGAGTGGGATTTACAAATAGACTGCAAACTGTAATGTCAGTATTTTGAAGTGAATTTAGAATTAATGAAATATGCCCTTCGTGCAAAGCCCCCATTGTTGGAACAAAACCAATAGTCTTGCCACTTTCGCGGTATTTCGCTAGTATTTGACCTAATTCGGTTTTGGTGCCAACTATTATCATAAAAAACGCTTTAAAGCTACAATTTACTTTCAATTTACTTTGAAATATGGGATTTTTTTTATTACTTTTGTATATAATTAAATAACCCCTTCCACTATTTATGAAAAAGGCAAAAGTTCTTTTTGTGTCGCAAGAAATTACCCCTTATCTTGACGAGACATTTGTTGGTAAAATTTCGAGGAAATTGCCACAAGCAATACAAGAAAGAGGAAAAGAAATCAGAACCTTCATGCCAAAATACGGTTGCATTAACGAGCGCCGTCATCAATTGCATGAAGTAATACGCCTTTCAGGTATGAACTTGGTTATTAACGATGTTGATCATCCGTTAATTATTAAAGTAGCATCTATTCCAAGTGCACGCATGCAAGTGTACTTTATTGATAATGAAGAGTTTTTTCAACGTAAATCTATCTTAACTGATAAAACATCAGGTAAGTTTTTTGATGATAACGACGAAAGAGCTATGTTTTTTGTACGTGGTGTTGTTGAAACTGTTAAAAAACTAGGTTGGGCTCCGGATGTTATCCATTGCCACGGTTGGTTTACATCATTAATGCCAATGTACATTAAGAAATATTATTCTGAAGATCCTTTATTTGCTGAAACGAAAATTATTGTGTCGGTTTACGAAGATGAATTCCCTAAAACCTTAAGCAAAAAATTAACTGATAAGTTAGTATTTGACGGGTTTAATAAGAAAGATCTTAAACATATTACAGAAGAGATTAATTACGTGAATTTCGTAAAACAAGCTCTTGAATTTACCGATGGTATTATTCAGGGCAGCGAAACAATTAATCCTGAATTAGAAAAATGTATTAAAAAATCAGGTAAACCATTCTTAGCATTTAAAAACGAAACCGAATACATGGATGCATGTAACGATTTCTACGACGTTGTGCTCGAAGAAGCTGTTAGCGCCTAATCAATTAACCCCGAGCTTGCCTCGGGGTTTTTTTATGAAACACAATTTAATAGCTGAATCAGCGTTTAATAGCTAAAAAAAGCTCTTCATAAATAAAGCTAATTTCCATCCCCGCATTTTGTTGAGCTAACATTCTTTTGCTACTTTTGCCCATAAGGCCACGATGTGGAACCACTTTGAAATAGAATTGAACCAAATTTTAAAATATACTTTTGTTGCACTCCTGTTTTGCGGATTAATTTCTTGTAAAAAGAAACCTGAACCTACATTAGGAACCGATGTTCAGGATGGGCAAGATGCTTTATTTTCTATCGTATCAGATACAGCCACTCTTGAAATGCATACCGTTAAGTATGATTCTGTAAGAACCTATCGCGATCAGTTTAAATATTTAGGCTCTAATCAAGATCCGGTTTTTGGAAGAACTAACAGTAGTATTTTTACTAATTTTTCTTTACCAAGCAGTGTTTCTAATATTTCATTTGGCGATGATGCCGTTTTAGATTCAGCTGAATTTATTTTAACCTTTACTCAAAGTTTTCTTGGTGATACCACCACCGCTTTGCGATATCAGGTTCATCAGCTTACTCAACTTATGGATTACACCAAGTTGAATTACATGCACCATACGATACCATACAGCTCTGGTTTACTAACTGATGTTGTTCGCCGTATCAGTAAAACAAATGGTTTTTATACCATACGTTTACCTATAGAAAAAACGTACGCTGCAGCTATTTTAAACAATCCTCAATATTTAGTTAGCAATAGTGTTTTTCAAAGTACATACAAAGGATTTTATTTTACTACTAAAAACACAAACTTGTCTCCAGTTGCTCAAGGGGCTTTAATGAAAATTGATTTGGATAATCCTATTTCTGGGGTTTATTTGTATTACCATAATGGTGCGCCATCTTCATTCAAAGAACCTAAATCTTATCGCTTACCATTTAGTGGCGATAATTCAGCACGCTTTATTAATGTTCAGTATGATTATTTATCAGGCGGAAATAATTTATTAATTGATCAATTAGATAAAACAGATACAACAAAAGGGAAACAAAATATTTTTATTAAAGGAGTAGGTGGCGCTAAAACAATTATTCGCATACCTCATTTAAAAAATTATGCCGCTGCATGCCCTATAAGTGTTAACCGAGCTGAATTAATTTTTAAAATAGATCAATCCTTTACTGGCGCCTCAGGCTACGAACCACCGAATCAAATATCAATGGTTGCTTGTGATGAAAAAGGAACTGAAATTTATATTAAAGATCAATTCTATAGTGCCGACATTCTTCGTTTTGGTGGCGCATATGATCCTATTAATAAACAATACGTTTTTAATTTT
>JAYTSW010000057.1:0-9575 GCA_043745425.1 Sphingobacteriaceae bacterium
GCATACAACCAATACGATACAGGACCTGATGCTTTTTGTAACCAAGTAAAATTGGTATCGAAAGGAGTGACAATATTTTTGGTATGAAACTTAACATTGCCGCCATTACCTGCAGCAGCAACCATAGAACGACCAGGAATGTTTGAAATTAAAGCATCAATTAATTTAGCTTCGGTGTTTGTGCCATCATGACTCCCATAATAATCACCAACACTTGCATTAATTACAAATGGTTTGCCGGCTGCTGTTGCTTTATTTACAATATATTGAACAGCGTCTGAAATTACTGGACCAGCCGAGTAAAAATCTAGTGCAACAACAATAAGTTCAGCTTTTGATGCTATTCCTTCGTGAGTACCATTGGCTAATCCATTTCCTGCAGCAATTCCGCTTACGCCTGTACCATGTCCCCAAAACGCTAAATCGCTATGAGTACACGCCCCCAGATTAATTTGTGGAGCGGTCCATTCTTCGCCGTATCCAAAAGTAATAGGCGAATTAGTTGGAGTGGCTACTGTTTGATCCCAAATAAATTTGATACGTGTATTTCCTGAAGCATCTTTAAAATCGGGATGATTAAAATCAATACCTGAATCAATAATCCCAACAATAACTCCTGTTCCATCGTAAGCAGCGGTTAAAGGTGTTGTTCCTAATCTTACCGGTTTAATGCGATTACGATAAATCATCGAATCGTTAAGGGGTTTATTGTGGGGCTCAATGTATTCGATGTATGTTGCAATTTTACTTTCAATTAAAGCGGCAATACTATTTATGTTCGCATTAATGGAGGCAATATTACCAGCGTGGTATTTTATTTTAATACCAAGAGTTTTTTCAGCTGCTAATAATTTTTGGATATCACCTTCCACCAAAACATTAAAGTTGGGAGTTGGGAAATTGTGCTTATACATTCTGCTTTTAAGTGAATTGCTTATGTTTTTTTGAGAATAAGCATTAAAGGCCACAAAAAATGATAAAAAGTAAATGATACGGCGCATCAGTATTGGTATTAGTATGTATAAAATTAAAAAAAATAATCATCTTTGCCTAATATGCGCTTTCATCTCATTATAGGGTTGTTTATCATAGCATCAAGGTTTTATTCGCAGTCCGATTCGGTAGCGTTTTCTAAAGATTTTGTTTTATATGAAGGGTTGTATTTAAGCTATTCCGATTTAAGGCATAATTGGCCAATTTCTAAAGAAAAAATAACTAGTGACATTAATAAAGATCAACTTGAATTTTACAGCAAACTTATTGAGAATGACAAAATAGAATATGTGGAACGAGATGGAAGTAAAGCAATCATACCTTCCGATAAAGTATGGGGTTTTTGTCAGAATAATGTAATTTATCTTAACAGCAATAAATCTTTTTTCCGCATAACCGTTTTTGGCGCCATTAGTTTCTTTTTGGCTTCAGTGCCGGTTACTTATTATTCTCCCGGCTACAATTCATTTATTAATGGTCCGGTGGGAAGTTCAACAACTAACGCCAAAGAAATAAGAGATTATTTAATGGATTTTTATACGGGAAACAGGGTGGATTATAACCTCGAAAATCTGGAAGAATTGCTTAAACGTGATACTGAGATTTATAACGAATTCATGGCCTTATCCCGTAAAAAGAAAAAAGAGCAGGCCACCCGTTTTATCCGAAAATACAACGAAAAACACCCCGTTTATTTCCCTAAAAACTAATCTTTTTACTATCTTCGCCTCCCGATAACTATCGGGACAAATTTTATAATTATGGCAGACGAAGGCAGACAAATAATTTTCAGCATGGTGAATGTTTCTAAAATTCACCCCCCTCAAAAACAGGTTTTAAAAGACATTTATATTTCGTTTTACTATGGCGCAAAAATTGGCGTATTAGGTTTAAACGGTTCGGGTAAATCAACCTTGTTACGCATTATGGCGGGCATGGATAAAGATTATATTGGGGAAATTCACCAATCACCAGGCTATTCAATAGGTATGCTTGAGCAGGAACCAAAATTGGATGAAACAAAAACCGTAATTGAAATTGTTCGTGAAGGCGCGCAAAAACATGTTGATATTTTGAATGAATTCGAGGAAGTGAATAATAAATTCATGGATGAAGAAATACTTAACGATCCCGATAAAATGGAGAAGTTAATTAACCGTCAAGCGCAATTGCAAGAAATTATTGACAACAACGATTTATGGAATTTAGATAATCGCTTAGAGCGTTCTATGGATGCCTTACGTTGCCCTGAGAGTGATACTTCGGTAAAAATATTATCGGGTGGTGAACGTCGCCGCGTTGCTTTATGTCGTTTGTTAATTCAAGAGCCGGATATTTTATTATTAGATGAGCCTACCAATCACTTGGATGCAGAGAGTGTGGATTGGTTAGAACAACATTTAAAAAATTATAAAGGAACAATTATAGCGGTAACCCACGATAGATATTTCTTAGATAATGTAGCAGGTTGGATTTTAGAATTAGATAGAGGAGAAGGTATTCCATGGAAAGGAAATTACAGTAGCTGGTTAGAACAAAAAGGCGCTCGTTTAAAGCAAGAAGAGAAAACAGAAAGCAAACGCCAGAAAACTTTAGCACGTGAATTAGATTGGGTTCGTCAAGGTGTAAAAGGCCGTGGAGTTAAACAAAAAGCACGTTTAGCTAATTACGATAAAATGATGAACGAGGATGTAAAATCGAAAGAAGAAAAACTGGAAATTTTTATCCCTAACGGTCCGCGACTTGGTAATGAAGTAATCGAAGCTTTGGATGTTTCAAAAGGATTCGGTGAGCGATTATTGTACGAACATTTAAATTTTAAATTACCTCCTGCAGGTATAGTTGGGATTATTGGTCCGAACGGTGCCGGTAAAACCACATTATTTAAAATGATAATGAATCAGGAAAAACCAAACGGCGGTGATTTTAAAGTAGGACCAACAGTAAAAATCGCTTACGTTGATCAAACGCATAAAGATATTGACCCTAACAAAACAGTTTATGATGTCATAAGCGGTGGTTTAGAAAATTTATTAGTCGAGGGAAAATCTTTTAACTCCCGTGCTTATATTTCTCGTTTTAATTTTAACGGAGCTGATCAGGGAAAAAAATGTAGTGTATTATCAGGTGGAGAAAGAAATCGTTTGCATTTGGCTTTAGCGTTGAAAGAAGGCGGTAACGTTTTATTATTAGATGAGCCTACCAATGATTTAGATGTAAATACACTTCGTGCCTTAGAAGAAGCTTTAGAAAATTTTGCGGGCTGCGGTGTAATTATTAGTCACGATAGATGGTTTTTAGACAGGGTTTGTACTCATATTTTAGCTTTTGAAGGGGATAGTAGTGTGTATTGGTTTGAAGGCGGCTATAGCGAATATGAAGAGAATCGCAAAAAACGTTTGGGTAATGTTGAGCCTAAGCGTCCGCGTTACAAAAAATTAGCAGCTTCATAAAATTTTCCTGGTTTAGGCTGAAGCCCATGTAGTTTTTTCAAACTAATTGCCACGACCTTAAGGTTGTGACAATTTAATATAGAGCAGAATTGTCTTTAGCCAAAAAATTTAATGAAGTTATATTATAAATAAAATAAAAAACCCCGGGGGATACCTGGGGTTTTTTAATGAAAGGATAATTAATATATTAAATATTAAGCAAGTTTTACTTGAACTGCATTAACTCCTTTTTTACCTTCTTCTAATTCGAAAGTAACTTCATCATTTTCTTTAATTGGTTCTAGAAGATTTGTAACGTGTACGAAGTACTCTGTTCCTGATTCTCCATCTTTAATAAAACCAAATCCTTTGGCTGTATTAAAGAATTTTACTATTCCTTTATTCATTTTAATTATTAATTTGTTTCAGCTAAAATACAAATAAATTTTTACTTACAATATTTTTTCAACAATTTTTAGTAAGCGTAATCGCTTAAGTACTCGAAAGTTAGGCCCAGTTTACCGTTTTTACAAATGCTAGCCCTTTCAATAACCTGATCGGTATCCTCACCTAAAATATTTGGTAAAACCCTTTCGGTTAAGTCCTTCCCAAAATCATCACTAGCATCACGCGGTAATTCGCACGGCAAATTATCTACTGCCATAATGCAAATGGTTTCTTTATTAAAAGGAAGATCTTCTTTATCAGTCCTCATATTATAACCATAAAAAGGCTGATTAATAGTACTTGATCTAATTGTGCTAGGTACTGAACCATCCATGTCGCAGGTTATATCAGCAATTACACTAATATGAAAATCTTGTGCTTTTATATCCTCCGTAGTAAACATTTTTGGCGAACGCGGATCCCAATAATGCGCCGAAATATATAAGTCGGTTACTTTTGTAAAGGCCGGAAACTTAGACGTAAAATGCTCAGGGTTTTTGAAAAAATCATTCAAATCAAAATTATGATCATTCGGTCGCTCTACATAATCGCGTGGGTTTAGCTGACAATAGACAGGTTCTCTGAAACTATTTAATAAAAATTCTTCAGCAGTAACTTTACGAATACGTAAAGCGCTTAATGTTTCAATAACACCGTTGGCAACTCGTCCGCCCCCTGTTAATGCAATTTTTATGTTTGGTAGTTTAACACGTTTTAATTCCTCTTCCATTTCAGCTCTATCGCGACATAAATGCGCGGGTTTAATACGGAACAAATCATATTTTAATCCGTAACCTAAAATCCCATTATAAGCACCAACCACTCCAGCGAAACGACCAAAACCTATAATACGATTGTGGTTTTTATCGGTTAGGGTTTCGTAATCTATCATTTGCACTTTTTTCTCAATCAAAGCTTTCATTAACTTTTGGTTATGCGATTGCTTTTTTATGGTATGAGAAAAGAAAAAATATTTTTTACCAGGAATTAAATTCTCAATAGGAACTTCTTTAACACCCATCAACACATCACAATCGCTGAGGTCTTCCTGCAAAGGAACGCCAAAGGCAGTGTATTCATCATCAGAATAACAACGGATTTTACTGGGCTGAACAACTATTTCTAAATTATTATTTTTAACAACCAAGTCAGAACAAATAAGCGGAGTTAATGGCACGCGTTTATCGGGCGGATTTTTTTCCTCTCTTAAAACACCTATCTTTATTTTTTGCATAAACATATAAAATTACATCACAAAAGTAATGTTTAATAAGGGGATAAAAAACATATATTTCTGCTCTTTTTTTGTCACATTTTTTGTGTTTTGTAATGTTGCTATTGCTCAAAAAGGATACGACATTAATAAAAAGTATTCGCCCGCACAATTAACTCAGGATGTAAGCATCGCGAAAAATGCCATTCTGCAAATGCATCCAGTAATTGGTATTTATGATTCTAAAGCTCACTTCGAAAAACTATTTAATGATTTTTCAGAGACATTAACAGACAGTTTAACCGAAAAACAATTCAGAATTAAATTAAAAATGCTGCTGCAGAACATGCGTTGCGGACATACCGATGTGTTTTATTCAAGCAAATATTTAAAAGCGGTTAAAAAGAAACAATACAATTTACCACGTTATTATTTAATGCCGTTTAATGATACAGTAAAAGTGTTGGCAGGATTAAATAAAAAAACAGACACAATATTGAAGTCGGGAACAATTATTACAAAAATTAACGGGTTAAAAACAGATTCCTTTTTAAGTTACGCCAGACATTTAATAACTGCCGACGGTAATATTATCGAAAGTAAATTATTGTATAGCAGAATGGGCTTCAATAATTATTATATTAATGTGCTTAATTATCCCGATACTATGTTTTATGAATGCAGTATTAATGGGAAGCAAGTCCTAGAAAAATCTCCAACATTTAAAGCAACCACTTTTCCTGATTTAAAGTTTCTTAAAAAAGACGATAGTACTTTTATTAAATACAAAAGAGCAGCTATGAATTATAAGTTTATGGATACTGATCATAAAACTATGCGCTTAAATATCTACAGATTTGCAGGTAATAAATTCAATAAAGCTTATCGAAAAATATTTAGAACACTAGAAAAGAATAAAACTGAAAATCTAATTATCGATTTACGGGGGAATGGCGGCGGTAGTTTGGCCAATTGCAATAGATTTTTAAAATATTTATTAAAAGAACAAGTCACACAAACCTCTTATACTCTTGTAAAAAAATACCCTGAAAAAAAATACAGAGGATGGAATATGCCATTTAAAATGGCAAAACTATTTTATAAAATGGCTGGTAAAAAAATCGCTGCGCACGATACTGATAAATACACTTTAAAAATTAAACCGTATAAAAAATTGCATTATGATAATAAAATTTATATTTTAATTGATGGTGGAAGTTTTAGTGCTAGTTGTTTGGTTGCCGAATATTTAAAAGCAACTAATCGTGCAACATTTGTAGGAAGAGAAACTGGTGGAACTGCTTCGGGTTGCAATGCTGTAACAACTGCAATATATAAACTTCCCAATACAGGTTTAAAAGTGAGAGTGCCTGCTTTTAGGTTAATGCATGATGTATATAAAGGTGATAATTCCGGAAGAGGAATTTTGCCTGATTATGAAATAACGCCTACATTGCATAGTTTTATTACCAAACAGGATTTAGAAATGAAAAAGGTTAACGAATTAATTAATAAATAATATGATACAACGGATTTTAGGTTTTCTGCTTATTGCTAACTTCTCATTAGCACAAGGTAATTTTATTAAAGATAGTTTGGATATTTACATAAACCGCGAAATGAAGCGATGGAATTTACCAGGATTAGCTATTGCTATTGTAAAAGATGGAAAAGTAATTGTATCGAAGGGTTATGGAGTAGCTGATATAAATAAAAAAACACCTGTGACTGAAAATACTGTTTTCCAAATTGCATCCTGCAGTAAAGCATTTACAGGAACTTCATTGGCGTTACTTGAGAGTTATGGCAAATTAAATTTGGATGATAAAGTGACAAAATATTTACCTTATTTTAAAATGAATGAAGAGTGGAGAACGAATCAAATTACAATTCGTGATGTATTATCGCATAGAATTGGTTTCGGAACTTTTCAAAGTGATTTTTTAAATTGGAATACTGTTCGTCCAAGAAAAGAATTAATCGCGAATATGGTTAACGTTACGCCTAAATATGGTTTACGTGAACATTATGGATATTGTAATCTTGGTTTTTTAACGGCGGGAGAAATTATTCCAGTAGTGTGTGATACAACTTGGGACGATTATCTCAACTATCATTATTTTATTCCATTAGGCATGAAAAATACACATACCCGTTTCAGCGAATTTAAAGCAGAAGCTAATGCTTCTAAGTGTTATACTTTGGTGGATAATAAACTTGTTGAATTAATTCCTGCTAACGTGGATAATTTAGGTCCTGCAGGTTCAGTTGTATCATCCGTTAATGATATGAGTAAATGGATTACGATGCAATTAACTAATGGAAAATATAGCGGTAAGCAAATTGTACCTGATAAGGTTATTAAGAAAACACGACAATCCAATACCGTTGTCTCTGATGAACAAACGTATGGATTGGGTTGGTTTTTAGAAGATGAAGGTGGCGACAAAGTTGTAGAGCATGATGGTGGTGCTAATGGTTTTTTAAGTAAAACTGTTTTAATTCCTGGAAAAAATATGGGCTTTGTGATTTTAACCAATAGCGATGCACAATATTTATTTGAAGCCTTAGGTAAATTATTAATTCGCGAAATAACCAAGCAAACGTATTATGATTATAGTCCGCTTTATTTTAACGGTTACAGTATGAATGCAAAAGCGGATAATGAGAATATTGAATTATCCCAAAAAAAAGCGGCGAATTATAAATCAAAACCTGAAGATTTTAAAAAACTGGAAGGGACTTACAGTAATAAAGTTTATGGTAAAATGACAATTGTTTCGAGAGATAAATTTGCTGAGGCGAGTTTTGAATATCATCCCCAATACAAAGCAAAATTGCAATTTACAAGCGCGAATACTTTATTGGTGGAATACAATGATCCTATTCTTGGCGTAAAAGAAGTTCAATATAAAGAAGCTGAAAAATCCATTGAAATAAGAGTAAACGATTTTGTGGATATGGACCCGTATTGGTTTACAAAGGTTCAATAGCATTAACCATTTCACTCAAAGTTTTTTCAGCTGTTGAATTTAATAGATTCATGTTTTCTTGCCATGCATAAATCAAGTAGCAATGTCCATCTGTTGATTTTGTAATATATCGGATGCAATTATAAGAAGCCTTTTTAGCTCTTACATCATAAAAATTAGAGCGACGTTTTTCAAAAGCAAAATTTTTATTGGTTGCTTTTTCTACTTTCTCAACATTTTCAAAATGTAGTGATCCAACAAACTCGCGTTTAGTTGAATCTAATCCTCCACTTGGAACAGCGTAAATTACAACATTAAATTTCCCGTCTTTATTAGGTTTACTGAACGTTATCCCTGAGCATCTGCACATTTCATTTCCCCTTTCGTCCCAATTTAATAGTCCGCCAAATTCAACGGCCGTCCAGCTTTCGGGTGTAGTATATTTTAATTTTAAAATTTTTGATTTTACCGTTTGCGACATTAGTGATAATGAACAAACAATTAAGCTAAGTAAAATTACTTTTTTCATAGAGTTATATAGTCCGTTAAATATATTAAAAAAATTAAAAAGCACCCCTAAATTGTCGTATCTTTGGAAAAGTTCTTTGAACTGAATTGGGTTATAATTCAAAATTTATAATTCATAATTCTAAATGGGCCCGACCGGTTTTGACAGTAGGCGCGGTTGATAAGTAAGCATGTAGTGCGTTGTGGATATGGCACTTTAATACTAATTCTCAAATTTTCAACTGGCGAAGTTAATTCTTACGCTATGGCTGCTTAATCTCAGATTAAGTGTCCTTTGCAACCCTCGTAGCGTCTTTGCTTAGCGACGAGAATTTTGCATCATAAATTAGCAAATTGTTTTATTGATGATGTTATTTAAAACAATATTAGCATCTAAGTTTAAGTTTGGTTTGAATTTATGCCTGGCTTGAATCGAAAATTAAATAAGTTATAAACGTGTAGAAAGCTTATTAATTCCTTGTTTGGACGAGGGTTCGAATCCCTCCGGGTCCACTTGACAGGAAAGCACATCAGAAAAGGTGTGCTTTCCTTTTTCACTTCCTCTGGAAGCCCTCTCTTTACGGCATATTTGAACCGCTACATCATTAATTAAAGTGGTTCGACATTTGTTTTCTTCAAAAACGAGCTTTTCATCGAATATCGAACCAATGATACGCTGTTTTGTCGGGGTGTCCGCTACATCGTAGTATTTGTCGAGGTTTTTCAAAATCCAAACACAAACGTCAATATTCTTTTCATAATTACCATTATTGTTTTTAATTGTTACTTCTTCGGCTGATAATCTTGTTAAATCATCTTCCAGTTTAACTTTCATCTCTTTATATTCGGTCGGATTAATCTCACCGTCCAACATGAGAACCTGTGCATTTTTAAGCCTCTGTTTGTTCTTTTCAATATCTTTTGATACCCTTTCTGATTCTGACCTGTTTTCTCCGTTTACGGTCTTTAAACGCTTTTTAAGACCATCTGCATATAAATCTAATGACTGTG
>JAYTSW010000058.1:0-2590 GCA_043745425.1 Sphingobacteriaceae bacterium
TCCAGCAAAGATGCGGTAGATATGCTTCAACCACATCTAGCAGACCTAAATCATGAAGAATTTTGGATCATACTTTTAAACAAAGCAAATCGTTTAATTAATAAAAAGGCAATAAGCACGGGTGGAATGACGGGAACAGTAGTTGATCCTAAAATAATTTTTCGAGAAGCGCTCGAAGCAAGAGCTTGTTCAATAATTTTAGGTCATAATCATCCTAGCGGAAACAACAAACCTAGTGAAGCTGATATACAATTGACAAAAAAACTTCAAGAAGCAGGTAAAAATCTGGAAATAAGTGTTCTTGATCATGTGATAATCGCTGGTTCAACTTTTTATAGCTTTGCAGATGAAGGCATGATGTAAATTTCTAAAAAAAATGTATTGTCAAATAATTATATTCTTGGAAACAGCGAATTATGAATGAACAATTACTCGTTTACACAGATAAAAGTACTCCGAGACTTCGATATATTTTTGATTTGATTTTAAAAGATCTTATCGGGATAGATTATAAAATAACTCATGATGAAGCTGCATTTAAAAATCATACTGAACCGAGACTGAGTTATTCTGATCAAAGTATCTCTGACGAACTATTTATTTTTGCTTCTAGAATATTATTTGAAAAAGGAATAGAAGATCAACAGATTAATGTTTTTGATTGGAAAGGTTTCCCAGTGTTTTTTGGTACACATCCCAAATATGTTATGCCATTTGATATTTTCGGTGCATCCTTTTATTTAGTTTGCAGGTATGAAGAATATCTTCCTCATATTAAAGACGAGCACATGCGATTTAGTCCTCAACAAAGTATTGCTTTTCAAAAAGGTTTTTTAAATAAACCACTTGTAAATATTTGGGCGCAAGAATTAAAAAAAATATTAGCGCAAAAATTTCCAACTTTGAAATTTCGTGAAGGGCATTACAAATTCATATCTACTTTTGATATCGATAGTGCTTACGCATACAGAGAAAAGGGTTTAATGAGGCATGTAGGAGCTTTTAGTCTTGCACTATTTACATTGAATTTCAAAAAAATAATTGAGCGTTTCAGGGTATTAATTGGACTCGAACCTGATCCCTATAATACGTATGAATGGCAACTTTCCATCAGAAATAAATATCACCTTAAACAAATATATTTTTTCTTAGTTGGTGACTATGGTGAATATGATAAAAATATTCCAATAGAAGGAAGTAGGAGATTTCAGACATTAATAAAATCAATTGCTGATTACGCCGAAGTTGGAGTTCATCCATCTTATGCGAGTAATAAAAACAAGGATCAATTACGAAAAGAAATTCGCAGATTAAGCAAGGTTCTAAAACGTGAAGTTACTAAGAGTAGGCAACACTTTTTAAAAATTACTTTTCCCGACACATATCGCAACCTTTTAGAATTTGACATACAAGAAGATTATTCATTAGGCTACGCATCTGAAATTGGATTTAGAGCAAGCATTTGCTCTCCATTTAATTTTTATGATTTAGATCTTGATATCGAAACCAAATTAAAGCTCATTCCTTTTATGTTAATGGATGGCACCATGAAAGACTACCTCAAATTAAGTCCTGAGGAAGCTATAAGACGTGCAAAGGAATTAGTAGATGAAGTAAAAGCTGTTAATGGCACCTTCGTAACATTATGGCATAACCAGAGTGTTAATGATCGTGATTTGTGGAAAGGCTGGCGCAATGTTTATGAAGCAATTGTAGATTATGCCTCGCAACCCATTTCTAATTCACATTCTGCAAAACTTTGAAAGATAATTTAAAAAATATTCTTATAAAATACACTTCTACTTATTTATTAGAAGTGATTAAATTATGGAAAAAAAATAAGCGAAGACACTATCTCGAAAAACAAAAGTCTTCGAAGAAAAATATTACTACAGAACAATTAATTAATGATCTTCAAAAATTAGGGTTAAAACTTGGAGATTCTGTACTTGTACATAGTAGCATGAGCAAAATCGGCTATCTTGAAAATGGCCCATCTACTTTAATAAATGCAATAGAAAAAGTGATTGGAAATGATGGAACGTTATTAATGCCAGCGTTTCCAGCAACGGGAAGAAATAGTACTTATTTAAAAAACAATCCCGTTTTCGATTATCATAAAACCAAATCAAAAATGGGAGCTATTTCAGAATATTTTAGGTTGCTTCAAAAAACAAAAAGAAGCCTCCATCCTACCGACTCTGTTTGTGCATTAGGACCACTAGCTGACTATTATACAAGCACACATTTCAATCAAATTACGCCTTATAATGAATTTTCTCCATTTCGTAAGTTATGTAACAAGAACGGAAAAATTTTAATGTTAGGAACAACTCTAAATGGTGCATGCACAAATCTTCATACGTTAGAAGATGCTATTCCATTTAAATATCCAGTATACGATAATAAAATTTTAAATGTTGAACTTATTGATGAAAATGGTTATCATTTTACGGTTCAAACAAAAGTGCATAATCCAGTTTATTCTGCTAAAAGAAATTGTGATGCATTAAAACCTATTTTTGAAAAAGAAAAAATTTTAACAAATGGAATTATTGGAGAAGCAAATTCAATGTTGATTGATGCAAGT
>JAYTSW010000059.1:0-9553 GCA_043745425.1 Sphingobacteriaceae bacterium
GAAAATAAAAAGAACATATTATTAGTTTGTTTTTCTTTTCCGCCATTTCCTGGAATAGGAGGGAGGCGTTGGGCAAAATTTGCAAAGCACCTGGCAAAAAATAATTTTAATGTTCATGTTTTAGCAGCTCAAAACACTTCTGTAACAGAATCGGAGTGGAAAGATGATGTAAAGCAAACAAATATACACGTCACCAACTTTTCTTTGGGTTTATCAAAAGTGTTTAGTGTTTATCCAACAACAGTTTTCGAAAAATTAATTTATAAAGGACTTTCTCTAAAAGCTTCTTTGTTTTTAAAGGGTAACAAGCAGGATAAAATTTATTTTATTAAAAATGAATTACTAGCTCAAGCCGAGAAATTAATTACTGCTAATAAAATTGATACAGTTATAATAACTATTCCTCCATACAAATTATCATACTATCTTTTGCCCTTAAAGAAAAAGTATCCTCATCTTAAATTTATTATTGATTACCGCGATCCATGGACGGATAATAAATCGTATCACGGATTTGCTAACATTAACCAAAAAGACCTTGCTGAAGAGATTGAATTTGAAAAAGAAGTATTACAAACGGCCGATGTTGTAGTTGACGTGAATGCGCAAAGTCTGGAAGTTTTAAAAAACAAAACAGCCAGCAAAACTAAATTCATTCATTTACCCAATGGTTTTGATTTAGATGATTATAAATTCTTAGCGCCCAATACCAACATATCAGGAAGAAAACGTTTTATTTACAGCGGTTCGTTTTATCCTAATTTAATTTATTTACTGAAGCCTTTAATAAATTGTCTGAATAAATTAGAAAAAACGCATCCTGAAACTTACAAGAACTTGCTGTTTGATTTTTATGGGAATATGGATCATCACGCAATTGAATTACTAAAAAAATCAAATTGTAAAATTGTTACCTTTCACGGAAGTCTTCCGCAAAAGCAAGTGCTTGATGAAATAAACCAATCGGATTATTGCCTTTTATTTTCAGCACCTGATCATAATCATGCTATGAATACTAAATTTTATGAGTATTTATATTTCCGTAAACCCATTTTCTATTTTGGTGGGAAGGGTGAAGCTTCAGACTTTATTGTGAATAATTCAATTGGATTGCAATTTGATTCCGAGGCCATTGAAAATACGTTCTACGATTTTTTAAGTTCTGGAAAATTAAAAGAGTTTAAATTCAATAACTCAGTTAACATTACCGCCTTTCAAACAGAAAATATTGCTAATACTCTAATTCAGGTAATAAATGGCTAAGTGGTTGTTGAAATATAATTATCCTCAGATTGTTTTCGGCAAGGAAATAACTTCTTATTTATTGAACACAGGCAAGTCCTGTAAGACTATAATTGATTGTCCTTGTGGAAATGGTGAAACAGCTTGGCATCTCTCTCGAATTGGTGGAAAAGTTGTTGCGGCAGATATTTCAGAGAGTTCAATAAAGAATGCTTTACAGAATTTTGACGCTAAAAATATTTCTTATTCTGTACAAAACATCAATGCTGTTTTAGGTTCAGAAACCGGTTTTAATGTGTTTTGCATTGTCAACTCACTCTTTTTATTGGATGATTACGATACTATCTTAAAAAATCTTTATCATAAGGTGTCTCTCAATAAAGCGGTAGCGGTTATTATTATTCCGAATACCGAAGGGAAAAACTTTAAATGGTTTCAGTCACAAAACAATAATGAAAATAGATTAGTGTTAAAGGAAAATGAAATTGAATCTTTTTTTGATACTTATGGTTTTAAAATAGAGCTCATAAAACCCATTTGTTTCACGCATCATTATAATCGAAAGGATGTAAAATTATTTTCTATATTTTGGTCTTTATACTTAAGTTTTTTAAACAATATTCAAACGCTTTTCAAAATTGGTAAAGCCAATTATTTTTTAATAGCTTTAACTCCTAAAACAACGTGAAAAAAATCCTTGTCATAGTAGGAACCCGTCCTAATTTTATTAAGGTCACACAATTTAAAAAAGTGGCACTTCAATTTAATTACGACTTAAAAATTGCACATACAGGTCAGCACTTTGATGATAAAATGGCAAATGTGTTTTTTAAGCAATTTAATTTAACGCCCGATTATTTTTTAGATACTACTTCTGGCTTAAGTCGCGAAGATTTATTAAAAGAAATAACATCCTCGTTACAAAATCTTATTAAAACAATCTTTAACCCCGATTTAATGATAGTTGTTGGCGATGTTAACTCAACACTTGCCGGCGCTAATGCTGCTAAAAATTGCGGTATTAAATTAGCGCATTTAGAAAGTGGTTTACGGAGTTACGACGAAACTATGCCCGAAGAACTCAATCGTATTTTAACTGATAAAATAAGCGACTACTTTTTCGTTACAGAACAAAGCGGTTACGATAATTTAATTACTGAAGGCCATACTAAAAACAACGTTTTTTTCGTTGGTAATACCATGATTGATACAATGGTTGCCTTTGGTAAGGAAATTGAAGCTTCTTCTATACTTAATGATTTAAAAATAACAGAAAAGAATTTTGTATTAATGACCATGCACCGGCCTGCTACTGTTGACAGCAGGGAAGGCCTATTAAAGTTACTGGAGATTTTAAATGAAGTTAGCAAAACCAATAAAATTGTTTTTCCAGTTCATCCACGCACCACAAAAAATATTGAATCACTAGGATTAAAAAAAGAATTTGATTCGGTTAAAGGTTTAATTTTTACGGAGCCTTTAGATTATTTCTCGTTTCAGAAATTAATTAAGTACAGTAAATTTATTTTAACGGATAGTGGCGGCATACAGGAGGAATCTACTTTTTTAAAAGTGCCTTGTTTTACTTTGCGTCCAAATACTGAACGACCGATAACTTGTACATTAGGAACTAATACGCTTGTACCTTTTGATGTAAAAACTATTTTAAATTATATATCTCAAGTAGAAGCGGGGACTTATAAATCAGGACAAATTCCCCCAATGTGGGACGGAAAAGCAACTCAACGGGCTTTCGAAGCAATTAATAGATTTTAATGAACGGTTTAAACGAATTAAAAGGTTTTCTGTTTGAAGGCGCCAATGAGCAGCCAAGCGTTATTGTTTATGCCCCAAAAATTACACCTCGTTTACGATACGTTTGTAAATTCATTTTTAATCAGGGATTACTCATTAATTTTATATTGATTGATAATGAGAATGAATTTCTTCAATCCAAACTTCCTAAAATAAACTATTCGGTTTTAACATTTGAGAAAGCATTAAACGTAAATCCTTCAGGACTTTTAAATGAAACCACATTACAGGATAAAGAAACTGATTTTAAAGATGATATTTTTTCCAATGTGTTTTATCATATTTCAAGATACGAAGAATGGATAAATACAAAAACAGATACGCATGGTCGTTTTACCCCGGAGAAGGTGAATGAAATTCCTGTAGTTGATGTTTTAATTCAAGAATTTAAAAAAGAGTTTAAATCAATTTCGTTTCCCGAAAGGAAATTCAAATTCATTTCTACTATTGATGTAGATAATGTTTATGCTTACAAAGCAAAACCTCTTTATAGGAAAATTGGCGGAATGTTAAAAGATTTACTTCGCTTAAATTTAATTGCTGTTGGAGAAAGGGTCAATACAATAGTGGGTTCTGAAGATCCTTTTGATGCATATGCCTTGCAGACTGATCTTTCAAAAAAATATAATATTCCTTTGATTTATTTTTTTCTTTATAGAAATAAATCAAAATACGACAGAACTATTGACCCTAATCATCCTGAGTTTTTAAAATTGTTGAGATTACTGAATGACAGAAATATTACAATTGGACTTCATCCCTCGTATGACTCTTTAGTTGACAGTTCTTTACTGAATAATGAATTGACTCTTCTTACCAAAAACGCACAGCAGGAAATTATTTGTTCTCGTCAACATTATTTACGTTTCAATATAAAAACAACCCCAAAAGATTTAATTAATGCAGGAATTAAATTCGATTTTACGATGGGTTTTGCTGATAAATGCGGATTCAGAGCAGGCACCACTTTGCCTTTTTATTATTTCGATTTTGAAACCGAATCGGAATTAAATTTACTCGCAGTTCCATTTACTGCTATGGATGGTGCTTTTTATATTTATAACAATACCGGCGCAACTCCTGCCTTTAACGAATTAATGAATTTAGCCGTTAGAATTAAGGCTGTAAATGGTTTATTCATTACTGTTATCCACGACCGCAGTTTTTCAGATGCCATTGCCCCAGGATGGAGGTATTTATACCTGAAACTGCACGAAAATTTAAAGTCTTAATACGCTAATCCGTGTAAATCTGCGCAATCCGTGGCTTAAATTAACCACTTATATAAAAAGTGCCCATTTTCCATCATCCCTTTTACCTTTTCCATTTTAAAACCCTATCTTTACAAGATGCGTTTTTATAGTAAAGTTTTTATCATTTTTGCCTTCATTACCATTTTATTTAACTCTTGTAAAAATGATTTAAATATTCTGGCTCCATATAGAGAAACCGTTTCGGTTTATACAATTTTAAATCCAAAAGAACCCAGACAATACGTACGCATTAACAGAATATTTTTAGGCGAAGGAAATGCTTATGTAATGGCAACCGTTCAAGATTCGGTTAATTATAAGCAAGGTGTTTTACAAGTTACTTTAACGCATTACGATTATAACGGAGTTCAAGTTCCAACAACTATTGGAAACGCAACTAAAATGGAAATCGTTTTAAATGATACTGTGGTTCAATTAAACTCAGGTCCTTTTAATCAAAGCCAGCGCTTATGGTTTACTGATGATAGAATTTATCCAAGTGGTCAGTACCGTTTAAAAATAAAAAACTTATCTACTGGAAATGAATTTACCTCAAAAACCGTAATGATTGATAGTATTTTGGCTCCCGGAATTATTCAGCCATTAGGTCCGCCATATTATCCTGTTGCTTATGCGCCTTCCAATCCTCCATATTATTATCTCGATTTATCGGTGACAACTATACGTCGTCAAGTTAAGTTTTACTCGATACCAAATGCACGCGATTATGCCTGCATCATGCGTTTTCATTATATCGATTCAACAACAACCGGAAATTTTGCAAAAACTTTAGATTATGAATTTAGTCGCATTAGCAGTGCAACATTGGATGGAGGGGAAGACCTTCAGTTCTATTATTATTCGGGCGATTACTTTAATTTTCTTTATTTAGAAATTACAAAAGCAGGAGACCCTCCTGGTTTATTATTCCGTAAAGCTGTTAATATTGAATATATAGTTACAGCAGCGGCGCAGGATTTTGCCGACTTTATTAAAATTAGTGCTCCTTCAACTTCAGTAGCACAGGATAAGCCAACCTATTCAAATATTGATGGTGGCGGTTATGGTATTTTTAGTTGTCGTTCAACATTTCACGCACCAAAACATTTGTCCAATTCAACAATCGATGTGTTTGCTACTAAAAAACCATTGTGCAATTTACGCTTCCTAAATTCGGCAGGCGTACCAAGTGCTATCTGTAATTAAATCATTAGTGTGCTTCGGCTACGATCAGTCTTCGCTGTATTGGTAAATGGTGATTTCTGAGGTTTTTTTGGCCCGCCCTGAGCTTGCCGAAGAGTGCCATTTTTACCTAATTTCCAGTACTTTACTGTCAGTTATATAACCTAGATTCTTGGGTATGACACCCTGTCATAAAATACCTCATTTTAACATATTGGCACAATCATTGTCATACTATCATCGTAACTAAAACATTAAAAAACGGTTTAATAGGTATGAGGCAAAACCTTGAATCTTGAACCTTAAAATTGAAACAAAAATATTATGGGAAAAATTATCGGAATAGATTTAGGAACAACCAATAGCTGCGTGGCAGTTATGGAAGGAAGCGAATCAGTTGTAATCGCAAACAACGAAGGAAAAAGAACTACGCCATCGGTTGTAGCATTTGTTGAAGGTGGCGAGCGTAAAGTAGGAGATCCTGCAAAACGTCAAGCTATTACTAACCCGCGTAAAACGGTTTATTCAATTAAACGTTTTATGGGACACACATTTGATGAAGTAGCAACTGAAATCTCTCGTGTGCCATATGCAGTTGTAAAAGGTGAGAACAATACGCCTCGCGTGCAAATTGATGATAGAAAATATACAGCTCAAGAAATTTCTGCAATCATTTTACAAAAAATGAAAAAAACGGCTGAAGATTATTTGGGCATGGAAGTTACAGAAGCAGTTATTACTGTTCCTGCATATTTTAACGATGCGCAACGTCAAGCTACAAAAGAAGCCGGCGAAATTGCAGGTTTAAAAGTAAAACGTATCATCAACGAGCCAACCGCTGCTGCTTTAGCTTACGGTATGGACAAAAAAGGTAAGGACATGAAAATTGTTGTGTTCGACTGCGGTGGTGGAACGCATGACGTTTCCGTTTTAGAATTAGGAGATGGCGTGTTTGAAGTAAAATCAACGGATGGTGATACTCACTTAGGTGGAGATGATTTTGATCAAGTAATTATTGATTGGTTAGCAGAAGAATTTTTAAAAGAAGAAGCTATTGATTTACGTAAAGACCCAATGGCATTACAACGTTTAAAAGAAGCTGCTGAAAAAGCGAAGATTGAATTATCAAGCACAACAACTTCAGAAATTAACTTACCGTACATTATGCCGGTAAACGGAATTCCTAAACACTTAGTGAAATCGTTGAGTCGTGCTAAATTCGAATCATTAGCAGATAGTTTAATTCAGCGTACTATTAATCCATGTAAATCAGCAATGAAAAATGCGGGATTAAGTAACTCTGATATTGATGAAATTATTTTAGTTGGAGGTTCAACACGTATTCCTGCTCTACAAGCTGCGGTAGAAAAATATTTTGGTAAAGCGCCAAGCAAAGGTGTGAATCCTGATGAAGTAGTTGCTATTGGTGCAGCTATTCAAGGTGGAGTTTTAACTGGAGAAGTAAAAGACGTTTTATTATTAGATGTTACGCCTTTAAGTTTAGGAATTGAAACCTTTGGTGGTGTGTTCACTAAATTAATTGAAAGCAATACAACTATTCCAAGTAAGAAAACTGAAACATTCTCAACCGCGAGCGATAATCAACCAAGCGTACAATTACATGTATTGCAAGGTGAGCGTCCGATGGCAAAAGATAACAGAACTATTGGTCAGTTTAATTTAGATGGTATTATGCCTTCACCACGTGGAGTGCCTCAAATTGAAGTAACATTTGATATTGATGCGAATGGTATCTTATCAGTATCTGCAAAAGATAAAGCAACAGGTAAAGCGCAGAACATCCGCATCGAAGCTTCTTCTGGATTAAGCAAAGAAGAAATTGAGAAAATGAAACGCGAAGCAGAATTGAATGCTGACGCCGATGCAAAAGCAAAAGAAGAAGTTGAAAAACTAAACCAGGCCGATGCAATGATTTTCCAAACAGAAAAACAATTGAAAGATTACGGTGATAAATTACCTGCTGATAAAAAAGGAACTATTGAAACTGCATTAGCTGATTTAAAAGCTGCACACAGCGCAAAAGATATCTCTAAAGTTGATGTAGCAATGACGGCGATAAACGCAGCATGGCAAGCAGCTTCTCAAGAAATGCACGAAGCCATGAATGCACAGCAAAAACAAGAAGGCGGAGATGCAAATCCAAACCCTGACCAAAACGCAAACCAAAATGGTGGCGATAATGTGCAGGATGTGAATTACGAAGAAGTCAAATAAGATGTTGGCTTAGCCAACATCTTATTTGGGATTCTGACTCACGTCAGAATGACGCGGAACGAGAAGAGATTTGTGAAAATGGAAAAGAAGAGTATTGCTCATTAACCCACACCGTCATACTGACGCAAATCAGCATCTAACGAAGAGGTAGATTATAAAAAATAAACTTACGAAAAACCGGTACTGAAAAGTATCGGTTTTTTTGTTTATGGAATTTGTTCAAGTTGAATGAATACAACTGTAGTATAAATAAATCCTTTAATACATATTTGTAAACCTTGCATTTTTTAACCTCAATGTAACCGAACATTGTTTATAAAGATTTAAAATCAAAATCGACTGACGAGAAGGAAAAGAAGGATAGACAATGGCAGTTAGATATTGCACAAAATAAATTAGGTCTGGCCAAACAAATTTTAAGCGATAGCGTTACAGTAACAAAAGAATATCTGAAAAATTTAGCAGGAGAATACAAACCAAAAAAAGAAATTTCTCCTTTATCGATGTTTATCGTTTTCAAAGAAAATAATATTTATAGAAGAGTGGCGAACAATAGCACTCCTGACGCAAGACTTAATCCTATATCCGCGACAAGATTTGTTTATGATGATGACAGCGGAAGATACGTGGATTTCGATATTGACAAAACCGGAAAAATAAAGTAAGGCTTCTACAAAAGTTAACTCGCCCACCACTATAACATAAAAGGCCTTTGCAAGCTAAAAATGTGATAATGGTAGGCGAGACTAAAAAATAATCTTAATTATTGTATTTGACAGTTTACACTGTAATTACCAAAAAAGTCAGTTCCTGATTTTGTGTTTTCGTTGCAACGATCCTCAGCACGTTTTCTGTTATCCCTGTATGTGTAAGTTGAGTAGTCGTTGGTAGAAGTACCACTTCCACTTGTATAGGTTTTAGAACATTTACATACATAATCTTTTTTACAAGATGTTGTAGTTGTTCCGATACATAATAAAACTGCTGCTGCTATTATTAATTTTTTCATATTTAATTTAATTTATACTACAAAGATGGCATGTTTACCTACTATATTTATTACATAATTTATCCAAAAACTTATATAATTCTTAGGTTATATGAAAACAGCCCACCTTTAGAAGAAGAACGTTTTTGATTACTTTCCGCTTTAGCTCAGATTACTTAGGCGAATTCAATCGTGCGTTAAAATAAAAAAGGCCGTCCACAGAAGCAGACAGCCTTTTAATAATTTATAAATTATACTATTCTAAAATAATTTTCTTAGTCATCACTTTGCTGTCTTTAGTTTCGGTTTTCACAAAGTAAAGTCCTTTAGCAAATTGTTGTAAGTCAACTGTAATGGTTTTGCTGTTTACATTATTAATATTCATCATTAACTCTCCAGTAACATTATAAACCATTACCGATTTTAAATTTTCGGTTGAGCTTATGGTTACACTGCCTTTAGTTGGATTAGGGTATAGGTTAATGAATTCAGTTGATTTTAAATCGTTAATTCCTAATGGAACAGTTATAGTGTTAATTGTTTTATTAGTAGATACAGCTGAGTTATAATCGAAATAAATATGTCCGCGGTTGGTAATTACTGTCCCAACAGGAAGTGATGGTTTCAAATTAATTTTATAACGCACATAACCATGACTTGCTAGTTCATTAGTAACAGAAGCTGGTAAATTAATGCCAATAAATTTAAATTCAACCAAATTATTTAAAGTGTTTGCCTGCGCTTGAACTGGGTAGCTTGAAGATAAAATCTGTAAACTATTTAAGTCAAGATTGGTATTGATAGTATCTTTAATGGTAACATTAACTGCAGCACCCGT
>JAYTSW010000060.1:0-2570 GCA_043745425.1 Sphingobacteriaceae bacterium
TTCGTGGACCGACCGTGATGATATGACCCGTTATATTTTTGATACATTTAAACACGATCACACTGCCTTACTCGCCACCTACTCCACGTTTCAGCACGATGCCGTTACACGAGAATTAGGAAAAGTATTTGGTTTACCCGCCGCTGAAATTGACAAACTACAAAAAGTAAAAGAGCAAAAAGAATTTGAATCGCTCGATGACATTAATAAACTCGTTATAAAATACGGACAATTAATTGCAGGTTTTCCGAGCCATTTAAGTATACATGCCAGCGGAATAATTATTTCGGAGGCACCCATCAATGCCTACACCGCTACCTCTATTCCACCTAAAGGATATCCGACAACTCAATTCAGTATGTTAGAAGCTGAAGATATTGGTTTGTATAAATTCGATATTTTGAGTCAAAGAGGTTTAGGAAAAATAAAAGATGCCATCTCTATCATCAAAGAAAATAAAGGCGATGAAATTGATATCCACAACGTAAAAAAGTTTTATGAAGATGATATCGTAAAAAATTTATTGAAGATTGGTAAATGCATTGGTTGTTTTTACATTGAATCTCCTGCCATGCGAATGTTATTGGCAAAATTACAAGCCGATGATTATTTACGACTAGTTGCCGCTAGTTCAATTATTCGTCCAGGTGTTTCAAAAAGTGGAATGATGCGTGAATATATTTTACGTTATCGCGATGTAAGCAAACGCGAAGCCGCAAGAGCAGAATTACCCGAGTTGTATGATTTATTAGCAGAAACTTACGGCGTAATGGTATATCAGGAAGATGTTATTAAAATTGCGCATTTGTTTGCTGATTTAACTTTAGCAGAAGCGGATTACTTACGCAGAGGTATGTCGTGGAAATTTAAACAACGCAACGAATTTCATAAAGTAAAAAAGAATTTTTTTGATAACTGCGAAAAAAAAGGACATCCGTATGATACCATCAATAATATCTGGACACAAATAGAAAGTTTTGCCAACTTTGCTTTTTCTAAAGGGCATTCGGCCAGTTATGCGGTGGAGAGTTATCAGGCTTTGTATTTAAAAGCGTACTATCCCTTAGAATACATGGTGGCGACTTTAAATAACGGCGGCGGTTTTTACAGAATGGAATTATATGTTCATGAAGCAAGAATGCACGGTGCTACAATAATTGCTCCCTGTGTAAACAATAGCGATGCTTTATGCAATATAAAAGGAAATAACATTTATTTAGGCTTTCACATCATTGCTACTTTCGAGAAACATGCAATACTTGAATTATTAAATGAACGTGAAGCAAACGGAGCGTTTAAAGATTTGTATGATTTTGTAAAACGTGTATCTATTTCATTGGAACAAATTCGTTTGTTAATTCGCGTAGGTGCTTTTTCGTTTACAGGAAAAAATAAAAAAGAATTAATGTGGGATGCGCACATGATGGTAAATCCACTAAGGAAACACGATAAAAATGAATTGTTCGATATTGAACCAAAAAAATATAAACTTCCTAAATTAATTAATACATGGGTAGATAATGCTTTTGATGAAATTGAATTATTAGGATTCTCATTATGCTCGCCATTTAATTTATTAAAAGAGCTGCCAAAAATAAATTTAACCGCTACCCAATTAAAAAATCACATTAACCAAACGGTAGAAATACTCGGCTACATGGTAACCGTAAAAAACACAGGAACGAGTCGTGGTGAACGCATGCATTTTGGTACTTTTTTAGATAGCGAAGGATTATGGATTGATACAGTTCATTTCCCTCCCTCAGCCCGCGCCTATCCGTTTCGCGGCCCCGGTTGTTACATAATAAAAGGGAAAGTAGTTGAAGAGTTTGATCACATCACTATTGAAGTAGAAGAACTAAAACGTTTGGTGACCATAAACAGAGAAGATTACATTGAAAAAAAACGACTGTCGTTACGAAATTAAAAAAACATCAACTTTTTTCTTCTTTACTTAACCGCTTAATTTCCTTATCCATAAATTTCTCGCTGGGAAGTATTGAACGTTGAATTTTTCTAGCATAAACAATGCTATCTGTAATATCCTTATTCTTTTGGCTAATAATTTCATTCTGAATTTTCAATTTATTTTCCGAAACCGATTTTATTTTAAAGCGACTGTACATCATGATACCTGAAATAACTGTTAAAATGGAAACTAAAATTAAAGCGATGTTGAATATTTTATTTTTGGACTGTTCCGTTTTCAATTGATTTAGCTCGATTTCCTTTTTCTCTCGCTCAAATTTATTTTTAATGTCCGACGCGATAGCGAAATTGGCTTCGTTAGCTACTGAATCTTTTAAGAAACTATATTTTCTGAAATAATTAAATGCCTTCTCGAAATCACCCTTTGATTCATAAACACCCGCTAAAGAAAGATAACCTTCATATATCCACTCCCTGTCTTGTAAAATGTAGGATTGCTCTATAGATGACAAACACGCTTTTTCAGCTTTATCGAACTCACGAGTATCGGTATAAACCCTACCCAAATAATTATAATAAGTGGTCAAATCATCAGGGTTACTATTCAGATCAATTAATTTTTTTGCTTTCGCTAGATAATA
>JAYTSW010000061.1:0-2562 GCA_043745425.1 Sphingobacteriaceae bacterium
GCTACGTTAGGTTGGGAACAAGAATATTTTTTAGTGGATTCTGCTTTATATAATATCCGTTACGACATTCAACAAACGGGTCGTACGTTATTCGGACACGCCTCTGCAAAAGGACAACAGTTGGAAGATCACTACTGGGGCTCAATTCCAGAGCGTGTATCTGCATACATGCGTGACTTTGAATATGAAGCGCACTTATTAGGTATTCCTGTTCGTACACGTCATAACGAGGTGGCGCCCGCTCAATTTGAATGCGCCCCTGTGTTTGAAGAAACAAATTTAGCCGTTGACCATAATTTATTATTAATGGATGTGATGGAAAAGGTTGCTATCCGCCATAATTTTCGAGTGTTGATGCACGAAAAACCATACGCGGGTGTTAATGGAAGTGGTAAGCATAACAACTGGAGTTTAGCAACTAACACTGGTAAAAATTTATTATCGCCGGGCAAAACACCTAAAACAAATTTACAATTCTTAACCTTTTTTGTAAATACAGTGAAGGCGTTTTATGAGCACGCTGATTTAATTCGTGCCTCCATTGCCTCTGCTAACAACGATCACCGACTGGGTGCTAACGAAGCGCCCCCTGCAATTATGTCGGTATTTTTAGGTGAGCAATTATCTAAAGTATTGGATGAATTAGAAAAAGCCGTGCACTCTGGTAAAATGAGTCCTGAAGAAAAAACTGCTTTAAAAATGAACATCGGACGTATTCCTGATATTTTATTAGACAATACGGATAGAAACAGAACATCGCCTTTACGTTTACAGGAAATAAATTTGAATTTCGTGCCGTGGGAAGTAGCGCTAATTGTGGCGGACCAAAGACTGTGTTAAACGCCATCGTTGCAGAACAATTAACTTCCTTTAAAAAAGAAGTAGATGCATTAATGGCTAAAAAAGTAGAAAAAGATGAAGCTATTTTTCAAGTCTTAAAAAAATACATCATCGAAAGTAAAAAAATTCGTTTCGAAGGAAATGGTTACGGTGATGCTTGGAAAGCAGAAGCTAAAAAAAGAGGCTTAAATAATTTTCCAACTACACCAAGTGCTTTAGAGGCGATGATATCTAAAAAATCATTACACATGTTTGATTCACAAGGCATCTTAAATCACCGTGAACAAGAAGCACGTTACGAAATTAGTTTAGAAACGTATACGAAAAAAATACAAATCGAATCGCGTATCATCGCTGATATGGTGGATAATCAAATCATACCATCTGCTTTAACCTATCAAAAAACATTGACAGATAACGTGGTTGGATTAAAAACTATTTTAACTGGTGCTGATTATAAAAAATCAAGCGACACACAAATTTCATTAATTAAAGAAATTAGTGATCGTGTAACAACCATTAAAAAAGCAGCGGATGATATGACAGAAGAGCGTCGCAAAGCCAATTTATTAGATAACTCTAAAAAACAAGCTCATGCGTATTGCGAAAAAGTAAAACCGTTTTTTGAAATTATTCGTTATAATGTAGATAAGCTTGAAAACATTGTGGATGACGCTACTTGGCCGTTACCTAAATATAGAGAGATGTTGTATTTAAGATAATCATCCAAAAAAAAATCTCCAGCAGAAAAAGTTGGAGATTTTTTTTAGTTTTTAGAAAAATCAGTTTTTATTTTCTTTTTCCATAAATGAAAAAGAAACAGGGGAAATATGCCAAAGCATATTTGAGCCAGCAAGTGGGTAGCTCTAGTCAAAAAGATGCTCTGCGCTCCTCACGGAATTCTACGATTTTTACGTTCCGCTATCGCTACACTAAAATCTTGAATTCTCGTTTCACCGCTTCTCTGCTCGCATTTTTGACATGCCTACGCTCTTGTTCTATTGATGTTTTTCTTAAAACATAGTCTGTTTCGTACATATCTACCAGACCCTTACCCGTGTATGCTTTAGAATATAACGTGTGTTTCTATAAAAATTATAGTAGAACCGTTTTTTTATGACAAAAAGCCGTTACTTTGCATATCATGAAAATGAAACACTTTTTTATTATAGTATTAGTCCTCGTTTTTGCTAACACATCGTTTGCTCAACACGATAGCATTAAACGTAAAAAATCGATTGCTGAGTTTGCTTTAAAAAACTACAAAGGCGACCCAAAAGATCGATTAATTTTTGAAGCCATTTATACGTCTTGGCTTGGAATACCTAAAAACATTACTCCAGACTGGAAGTGTATTGGTTTTAATTTTGCGATGATGTTTGATAAGCCTATTAAAAATTCCAACTTTAGTTTTGGATATGGCGCTGGACTATATTGTCATAATTTTAGTTCAAACGCTAATTATCTGTATAAAACAGATAGCATCACAAACATTATTTCTACCGTAATGGAGCCGAAAATGGGTACTTATAGTTCTAACAAATACAGCGAGCGAAGCGTGGAAATCCCTTTAGAATTAAGATTTAGGACAAAAACCAAATCGAATTTTAAAATGATGTTGGGAATAAAAGTAGGTTATGTATTTAACGATTATAAAAAAACGGATGATGTTAATGGTAAAATTCGTTTATATGATTTAAAAAACATCAATCGTTTTCGTTA
>JAYTSW010000062.1:0-9445 GCA_043745425.1 Sphingobacteriaceae bacterium
CTCTGTTGCTTTTTATTTTGTGTTTTGTTATTCGCCTGATTTATTTAACCACACAAGATATTTGTATTGATGAACCATTTTCCATTTATCATGCGCAAGGGAGTTTAAATGATATCATCCGTTTTTTAAAACCAACTAATAATCCACCGCTATTTGAATTGGTGTTGCATTTTTGGATTAAATTATTTGGGATTTCGGCATTTTCGGTTAGGTTTTTACCAATGTTATTTGGGGCATTGGCGGTTATTTATATTTATAAAATTGGCGCACGATTTTTTTCTTATGAAGTGGGTTTAGTGGCAGGATTGTTGTATTCTTTTTCTACCCATTCAATTTATTACGCACATGATTGTAGAGTGTATACCCTCTTTTTATTGTTATCGGTAGCTTCAGTATATTATTTTTTAAAATTTATTGATGAAAATAATTCGAAGCGGAACCTGGTTTTATGGGGATTTGTAAATATAGTACTGGTTTATGCTCATTATTTTGGTTTTATTATTTGGTTTGTTGAATTACTTGGTGTTTTGCTTCTTTCAAGAAAACATTTTAAACAAATCTTAATTAGTTTTTGTGTCACCGCTATTTTTTACTCACCTCAAATTTTTATTCTTTCTAAGCGATTTTTATTCTCTACAAGCACTGGAACATGGGTAAAAGAACCAATTGGCTTAGAAAGCATTTATAATATGTTATGGCTCTTTTCAAATATGCCAGTGGTTGCTGTGTTTTGTTTATTAGTTATAGGCATAACACTAGTAAAACATTTTATTCCAAATGAAAATGTTTCTAGTCCTTATAAATTTTCCCATAAATTTATTTATTTGTGTTTTTTTGTTCCCTTTACTATTATGTTTTTTGTGTCTTATAAAATTCCTGTTTATAACGGACGGTATTTGTTTTTTATCCTACCTTTTTATCATTTAAGTATTTCGGTAATGGCTTTTACTATTTTTAAAACGATGAAACCAAAGTATATAACCGTTGCAGTATTGGTAATCCTCTTTGTTTTTACCATGCAACTGAATCCAAATAAAAGACGTGAATCGAAAGCGGTTACCGAATTTATTAGGCAAAATAAAAAACCCGGCGATCTTATTATTATCTGCACACATGAATTTTTAACCAATTTTGCTTATTATTATAATGTCGACTATTTTAAAAGTACTAGTGAAAATGAATATGAAGCTCTTGAGTTGAAGCTGCAGGAGGAAAATATTTATCCGGTAAGACGAATTAGTGAAGTAAGTAAAGAGGTAATAGAAAATTCAAAACGGATAATATACTTGGATGCAGGTGCTGATTTTTCAAATCCCGGAAATAATGTATTAACTACTTTGGAAAGTAAATATAAATTAGGCGATACAAAAAAATTCGAGGGGATATTTAAGATTTATACTTTCTTAAAGTAGAAATTAATTGAATTGAATCTCGTAGGTTTTAAAATTATACTTCGCCTGAATTTTCATAATGCCATCTTTTGTTAATTTCAATACTTTCCAACTTAATCTATCAACAAATATATTTTCGGCACCGTATTCAAAATTAATGGGCTCAAACGTAATTTCGACTTCTCTTTTTGTTTCCGAAAAGCGTAAAATTCCGCCACCATATTCTAAATCAAAATCTTCATTTCCGGGATTATATTCAAAAGGAATATCAAATACATCATCAATAGAATGACCATATTGATTAAAAGGAAACGAACGGTAGAGATTTCTGAAATACGCCATTCTATCATTCCCATTAATTGTATAAGATGTTATTTTTCCCCCTTTAAAAGTGGTAGTGGGATTTTTGAACCATAATTTATTCTCAGGATATTTTTTACAGCTTAAGAATAAACTGCCAATGATAAAAATGAATAAATATGTTTTAAATAATTTCAATTATAAAGCGTGATATAATAAACGTCCAACTAAAAAATAAATAGTGATGCCGATAATATCATTTAATGTAGTTACAAAAGGTCCTGTTGCAAGCGCGGGATTAATTTTAAAACGATTCATCGTTAAAGGAACAAAAGTTCCCAAAAAAGAAGCACATAAAATTACGGTGAATAATGCAACACTTACCGTTGCAGCTAATTTCCAACTCTCGATTAAATAAGCATAACCCCAAATCAAACTAGAACAAATTAATCCATTAATAATTCCAACGCTTAATTCTTTTAAAAGTTTCGAGCCAATTTTATCACCTAACAACGTATTGTTGGCTAAGCCTTGTACTATAATAGCCGATGACTGAACGCCAACATTTCCACCAGTTGCACCAATAAGGGGAATAAAAAAAGCCATCTCCGGATGAATTTGAATTTGATTTTCATAGGAGCCAATAATTCTTGATCCAACAATTCCACCGCACATACCAACTAATAACCAAGGTATTCGCGCTCTTGATAATCGCCATATTTTATCATTACTATCAACGTCATCGGTAATACCACTCATTATCTGAATGTCTTTCTCAGCTTCTTCACGCATCACGTCAACCACGTCGTCAATCGTAATACGTCCAACCAAACGTCCTAATTGATCAACTACAGGCATTACAACTAAATCATATTTCTGCATTTGTTCAGAAATTTCTTCGCTCGTAGCTGTTACTTTTGCTGAGTGAACATCAGCTTTATAAATTTCTTCAATACGCGTAAGCGGATGCGAGATAATTAATTTTTTAAGCGAGAGCATTCCCAGTAATTTTCTATTCTCATCCACAACATATACTGCGTACATCACCCCAACATCATCGGTTTGTTCTCTGATAGCATCAATACAAATACTAACCGTGTCCTGCACATAAACACTCACCAATTCTTTTGCCATTAGTGAGCCTGCTGTACCTTCTTCATAATTTAAAAGATCTGCAATATCACTAGCCTGATCAATATCTTCAATTTGAGAGAGTACTTCATCTTGAATGTTTTCGGGTAATTCATTAATAACATCGGCAGCATCATCACTCTGCATGTTATCAATCTGCTCTGCAATTTCTTTGGTAGAGAAGGTGCTTAATAATTCTTCACGGCGATCTTCTTCAAGTTCTAATAAAACGTTAGGAGCAATTTCTTCGTCAAGGAGATCGTAAATGTAATGCGCTTCATCAATGTCGAGCTGATTAAATATAATAGCAATATCGGCAGCATGCATTTCCTGCAGATGCTCTTTTAAGAAGGCATTGTTTTTAGATACAATGGCTTCTTTTAATTGATCAACGTATTCTGTAGTTAACTCAAATTGCATAACCTTATTAAGCTATGCAAAAGTAGGGAAATTTTAATGAAAACTAATTAATTTTTAGAACATCATAGCGCTCTTGTTTCTTATTAATCATTCTGAAAATTAAACTATTGTTTGGTTCAAGTGTTATATTAGTTGAAATTGGGTCGTAACACCAACCTTCATTCCTGAAAAGTGATGTACGTTTAATATTCCCACTCTCATCAAAAGTTGTGCATACCAGTACAGAACCATTAAAATTCCTTATTTGTTTATATTTTTTTGGATTGTAATCAGTAACCGAGGTGCCTTCTTCAACGTTGTCAGGATGTTCAGCGTAAAATAAATATACTTTATTATTATTTACTATAAAGTTGAAGGAATTTAATTCGTTACAAGTGTATTTTGGAATTATCCGCATCCATTCTAATTTTCCGATGCTATTAAATTTCGAAACAATAAGCTCTCTCTCGTAAGCATAATATCCTTTATCACCGCTTATTACATACGAATGACTTTCGATAAGATAAACGTTATTGTTAAATGTAAATATTTGTTCGAATGAATAATATTTATCAGATGGATTTGCTTTGATAAGCCCGTCTTTATAATTTAGTTTTTCATTTACTTCTGGACTAAAATAATCATATCCTTTATTTAATACTTCAGATGTTTTTGGGTCAATAAAAAAAGAGTAAACGCCCACGTTACCTGTTTTACCATCTTTTTTTTCTTTTTTTGTTACAACATCTTTAAAAACTCCAGCCAAAACTAGTTTATCATTCATAAATTCGAAAATTCCATTTTGCACTTCTAGTTTGTTAAAAGGTAAAGGCGTAACAATGTTTTTTTGGTCGTTAGTTTGAATAGAAGCAATCGCTTTACCTTGAATTTCTTCTTCGAAATCGGCCATGTAATTAAACATATAAAAAATCCGACCATCATTATCTACTTTGTAATTGTAACTCGCTATGGTTGAATTTTGATAAACGTTTAGCAATTTTTTTGTAAATAGTTTTTTGTAAGTTGGAAATTCGTAAACATCAGCTGAAATATCTGTTAATTGTTTAACACGCGAAACTTCAGAAACAATAATCATTTTTGTATTGTCGGGCGAAAAACTAACTTCAAAAGCATGACCACTTAGTTCTGCTTGGTCGCTTATCGATTGTGAAATTTGTTTTACTGAACCAATCGCGTCTCCTGTTGCGGCCTTGTATTCTCTCATTAATAAAACGCGGTCTTTATCTTCTCGTTTTGTGGTTAAGAAAATTATTTTCCCGCTTTTTAAAAAGCAACCAAAGGGTTCTTCTGTTTTTTCTGTTTCAAAATCTTTTATATAAACCGATTTTAAACTGTTTTTATCAAGTTTCTGAAAAAAATAACTCGTTCCTTTTCCCTTGGTGCGTGTTCGTCTCAAAAAAATACCCGATTCATCATTACCAATGTAATATTGAAACACGGCATTGTCTTCCGGTTCGAATTCTTCACCTTTTTTGATTTTAAATTCTTGAGCAGAAATTTTAACAACTGAAATAAGGAGAAGTAGAGTAATGATTTTTTTCATAATAATAGATTTAAAAAAAATGTCGGACCCAATTGGTATCCGACATTAAATATAATAAAAATTTTAAATCTACTATTTTCGCTTTACAGCCTTCTTACGAGTTGCTTTTATCACACGCTTTGGAGCCGTTTTTTTAGAAGCTGCCTTTTTATATACTGGTTTTTTAACTGATACTTTTTTAGCAGGTGCTTTTAGTTCAACAACCTTTGCAGCTTTTGCTTTTGCCGTTTTAGTTGCTTTAGCTTTTGGTTCAGCCTTACCTTTTTTTGCACCAAATTTTTTGTTTTTCTTGTCGGCATTAGCAATCACTTGCTCATAGGCATCAATACCACCAATGATTTCAATAATATCACCAAAACTTAATTTAGCAGGTTCTTTATCTTTTGGTATTCTGAAAAAATCTTTGCCTAATGTAATGCATGGTCCCCAACGACCAAACTGCACTTTTAAATTCGGATTTTCAGGGAAGGTTTTAATTATCTTCGCTAAATCTTTTTCGCGTTTTGCTTTTATTAGTTCAACGCAACGTTCACCACCAACAGTATACGGATCGTCTTCTTTTGTTAATGAAGTAAATTTAGAATCGTGAACAACATAAGGACCAAATCTTCCGATACCAACTTTCATTTCATTTCCTTCAAATTCACCAACTACACGAGGCATTTTAAATAATAATAAAGCTTGTTCCAACGTGATAGTTTCCATACGTTGGTCTTTACGTAAACCGGCAAATTTTGCTTTTTCGCCTTTCTCTTCATTGGTCTCGCCAATTTGTGCAAGAGGTCCGAAACGACCAATACGTACAATAACTTTTTTCTTGCTTACAGGATCAATTCCTAATTCACGTTCACCACTTTGGCGTTCGCTATTTTCGGTAGTTTGCTCAACGGTTTTATGGAATGGTTTATAAAAATCCTTAAGCATTTTGGTCCAATCCAATTTACCTTCAGCAATTTCATCAAACTCTTCTTCAACTTTTGCAGTGAAATGAAAATCTAAAATAACAGGAAAATACTGCAATAAGAAGTCATTTACAACCATACCGATATCGGTAGGGAATAGTTTCGATTTTTCTGCACCTGTGTTTTCAGTTTTAATTTCCGTTTTAATAGTTGTTCCGGTTAAAACCAAATATGAATAATTTCTTGGTGTTCCTTCACGATCAGTTTTCTCAACGTAATTACGTTTTTGTACTGTAGAAATTGTTGGTGCGTAGGTACTCGGACGACCAATTCCCAATTCTTCTAATTTCTTAACTAAACTTGCTTCTGTATAGCGAGGAGGGTGATGTGTAAAACGTTGTGTGGCTGAAATTTCTTTGCTCTGTAACTTATCACCAACTTTTAAAGGCGGTAACATAGATGAGTTTTCGTCTTCGTTTTCAGTTTCATCATCATCACTACTTTCCATGTACACTTTTAAGAAACCATCAAATTTTAATACCTCACCTTGTGCAACAAAAATTTCTGATGTTGTTGAAATAGAAATTTTAGCTGTAGTTTTTTCTAGTTCAGCATCGCTCATTTGAGAAGCAATAGTGCGTTTCCAGATTAAATCGTATAAACGAACTTCATTACGATCGCCTTCAACTTCTGTTACATTAATATAGGTAGGGCGAATAGCCTCGTGAGCCTCTTGAGCACCTTTACTTTTTGTTTTGAAAGTACGCGGCTGATAATATTTTTTGCCATAATTTTTATTGATGGCTTCGTTGGCTTGGTTCAGTGCGGTTTCTGATAAGTTCACACTATCAGTACGCATATAAGTTATTTTTCCTGCTTCGTATAAACGCTGCGCCAACATCATAGTTTGTGATACAGAAAAGCCTAATTTACGAGCAGCTTCTTGTTGTAAAGTTGACGTTGTAAAAGGAGCAGCCGGAGAACGTTTTGCTGGTTTTGTTTCTAAAGTACCAATAGAATAAGCTGCAGTTTTACATTTCTCTAAAAATTTTCGTGCTTCAGCTTCTGTTGTAAAACGTTTATCTAATTCTGCTTTTAAACTTGCTTTGCCTGCAATAAATAATGCGGAAACTTTAAATGCTGATGTTGAAATATGATTCTGAACTTCTCTTTCGCGTTCAACAATTAATCTTACCGCTACACTTTGCACACGTCCTGCCGATAAACTCGGACGAACTTTACGCCATAATATAGGTGATATTTCAAAACCAACTAAACGGTCTAATACACGTCGAGCTTGTTGAGCGTTTACTAAATTAATATCAATGGCTCGCGGATTTTGAATTGCTTTTAAAATAGCGGGCTTTGTGATTTCGTGAAAAACAATTCGTTTTGTTTTCTTCTTTTCTAAACCTAATGCTTCTGATAAATGCCATGAAATAGCTTCTCCTTCACGGTCCTCATCGGACGCTAACCAAACCATTTCAGCAGTTTTACTTAACTTTTTTAATTCGGCAATTATTTTTTCTTTATCAGGTTGAACTTCATAGGTGGGAGTAAAATTATTTTCAATATCAACACCATAACCCTTTTTCACTAAATCGCGAATGTGCCCAAAGCTCGACCTAACCGTATAATCTTTACCTAAAAAGCCTTCGATGGTTTTTGCCTTAGCTGGGGACTCAACAATAACTAAATTTTTACTCATAGTAGTGTACAATGTAAAACAACCTCATTTTCAGGCATTTTATGTATTAAAATGCCTTTTTTTTCTGACCTTTTACCTGAAAAATTTTGTGCAAAGAAAAAAAGAAAAAACCGAATAAACCAAATACATTTATTAGAGCCTGATTTTTAGTTAATTAAGCCTAATATGTCAAAATGACATAAGAAAGTTGTAACTTTATGGCCTTTAGGACTAAAAATGGAATTTGAAGATAAAATAGTGGACGAAAGCAGACAAGGCGAAGCTTTGATGAAGGAGGCAGGAAATGAGGGAAAGAAAAAATTATTCCTCGAAAGCTACGGTTGTCAGATGAATTTTGCGGATAGCGAAATTGTTGCGTCTATATTAATTAATAAAGGATACGTTACAACACAAAATTTTTTAGAGGCAGATGTTATTTTTGTCAACACTTGCGCTATTCGAGAAAATGCAGAATCAAGAGTTCGTCAGCGTTTACAAGATTATAAAAAAGTAAAGAAAAATAATCCGGATGCATTAATTGGTGTGTTAGGCTGTATGGCCGAACGTTTGAAGTCACAATTCTTAGAGCAGGAAAAATTAGTGGATATGGTGGTTGGCCCTGATGCTTATCGCGATTTACCTAATTTAATTGAAACTGCAGAGAGCGGACAAAAAGCTGTAAACGTAATTTTAAGCAAAGAAGAAACATATGCAGATATTAGTCCGTTACGATTAGATAAGAATGGAGTTAGTGCATTTATAAGTATTATGCGTGGTTGCGATAACATGTGTAGTTTTTGTGTTGTTCCTTTTACAAGAGGAAGAGAAAGAAGCCGCGACCCTGAAAGTATTATTAAAGAAGCACGCGAAGCTTTTGCAGCGGGATACAGAGAAGTTACTTTATTAGGACAAAACGTTGACTCATACATATGGGCTGGTGGCGGATTAAAAAAAGAAATTTTAACTGGGGAGCAAAAAGCAAATGCAACAACCTTCGCGCAATTGTTAGAAAAAGTTGCTTTAGTAAATCCGGATTTACGTGTGCGTTTTTCAACATCCCATCCAAAAGATATGAATGATGAAGTGTTGCACACAATGGCAAAACACGAAAATATTTGTAAATATATTCACTTACCTGTTCAAAGCGGAAATAGTAATGTGTTGGATAAAATGAATCGTGGGTATACACGAGAATGGTATTTAGATAGAATTGCAGCCGTGCGAAGAATAATGCCGGATGCTGGAATAAGTACCGATGTGATTACAGGATTTTGTGGTGAAACAGAAGAAGAACACAAGGAAACAATTTCCTTAATGGAAAATGTGGTTTACGATTTTGCGTATATGTTTATGTATAGCGAAAGACCAAAAACATTGGCTGAACGTAAATTTACAGATGATATTCCGGAAGAAGTAAAAAAACGTCGTTTACAGGAAGTGGTAGAATTACAACGTAAACACAGCGAAATAAAAACAAAAGCCGGGGTAGGAAAAATTCATAAAGTATTAATTGAAAATGTTTCAAAAAAATCGGAAGACATGTTTTCAGGACGAAACTCTCAAAATACGACAGTAGTTTTCCCGAAGGGAAATCATAAAAAAGGAGATTATTTGAATGTATTAGCAACGAATTGCACGAGTAGTACGTTGATCGGAGAAGTAGTGGGTTAGTATTAAGACTAAAGTATAAAGATTAAAGAGGGATGGCGCATAACTTTAAAGAATTGAAAATATGGCAAAGAGGTATGGATGTTGTTGATATGTGTTACGATTTTGTTTCAGATTTGCCAAATGAAGAAAAATTTAATTTAAAATCTCAAATAATAAGAAGTGCTTGTTCTATTCCTGTTAATATCGCGGAAGGGGCAGGTAAGAGAACAAAAAAACATTTCGCTGAATTTGTAGCTACATCATTAGGGTCTTGTTTTGAATTAGAAACTCACTTGTTAATTTGTGAGAGAAGGAAATTCGGTAACGAAAAGTAAGAAGTAAAATATTGAACGAAGTGGTGGAGTTAAAGAATATGATATTTAAATTCAGGGAAACTCTGGATTAAATCTTTCTACTTTAA
>JAYTSW010000063.1:0-9415 GCA_043745425.1 Sphingobacteriaceae bacterium
AAAATGGGGAAACTAATGGCCGATAAAATTGCTATGGAGTTGTTTATGTGAACTTGGTTTTTAAAGGAAAAATATTTTTATGTAGATTAAAATTACAATTATGAAAAATTCAATAGTACTAATTATTATTTTATTAATGATTACAATAACTGGTTGTCAGAAATTAGTAAAAACATCATGGGTTTATTATGATGAAACCTATTGTAGTGATCCTTGGGGATACTCAGATGTTGAATACCAAAGAAAAATTAATAACATCGAAAAATATTTTAAAGATAAAAAAATACGAATTTTTAAAACAGAAATTTTACTCGATGGGATTACAGATGCCTGCGATGCATGTGGTTGTAAATCAGGAATCAGAATAAAATGTAAAATAAATAGCAAAGATAAATCGGAAATGATAGCTGCTAATAATTTTTATGAATACTAAAAAAAATCAATTTGAATTCGGGAATTTATTTTGTTAAAGCGACAACTAAAGAAGGTGTTTCGAAAACTGAGAAGTTGGTTGTTGAGTAACCATGTGCCTCCCTCTCCTTTTGGATAGGGATTAAGGATGAGGGTCCAGAATGTTTTTTGGTTTGAAAATTTACTTTAAATGAGATTGTTCTCCTATTACTCTCATCCGTCATTACGTGACACCTTCTCAAGTGGGAGAAGGGAATTAGATCTACAAAGTGATTATTTACTAACTACAAATCGTTTGTTGATAGCTACTTTATTATCCTTAGGATTAAGAACTAAAGTATAGATACCGTTGCTAAGGTTTTTTACATCTACAACAAGGTTACCGTTTTTAAAAGTAACGTTCTTTTCGTGAATCACTGTCTTACCTGTAACGTCCATTACAAATAATTCACAATTGCTTAAGGAGTAGTCTTGATTAACAGCAACCATTAATTCACTAACGGCAGGAACAGGATATACATCGATAGACGATTCAAGGCTGATTTCATTTATACCGGAAGTAACAGTTTCAAATACAACTGAAGAGTTAGTTGCTTTAACCGGTAAACTCTGAGCATTAGCTGATACGCTAACCACTAAACAAGTCACAAATAATACGGCAAACTTTTTCATATCCTTAATTTTAATTCCTTTATACAAATATAGTTTTAAATTGCAGAAAAACTAGGGTTCACCTGGCAATTTCATCCCGAATAGCCTCTTCAAAACCCATTTTTAACAAATTTGACCTATCAAAAACTTCTATAAGCCAACCTTTTTCTTTAATCTTTCCAAGAAGGGCGTCTTTATCCCCGGTATATGTATTACAGAATTTTATGGCTTTTGCCTGTAATATCTCTTCTAAAAAAATACGCTTTCCAAACCTTGTATCGCAAGAAAGGTCTAATGCATTATCCAATTGTCCCGAATTAAAATATGCGGCCACAAGGTTTTCTTTGACCAAACGCGGATCCAATTGAAATGCTCTTTGATAATACTGAATTGATTTTTTATGATCGTTTTTTAATTCGTAACAAGTTCCGATGTCATTTAAAAGCTGAACATGAAATGGATTTGACCGTTCACCTTCTAACAGATAAATTAAAGCAGAATCTATTTTATCCGAATAAAAATAAGCCATGCCTTTATGCCATTGGATTGGCGTAGAAGAATAATCCACGGGATAAAAACAGGAATAAGCTTTTCCTGCATCCACAATTGCCTCATTCCATCGTTGGAATTTTTTTTCTTTTAAAGCCTTTTGCAAATGCATCTCTGATGAGATTCTTATCACGCCCACTCCGATCAATAGAATAACAAAAGGAATAAGCGCCAATAACATCCATTTATAAAAATTATTTCCTTTACTATTTTCTTTATTCTCATGTGAAATTACTATTGCTATCATCACACATAATAATATCATCGGAAAGAATTTCTCTTTTGCGAAACCAAAGAAAGCTATGATTACAAATCCTAAAATTCCTCCTAGTATTAATAAATTGAGTGTTTTTGTTTTGGCATCTCTTACGCTTTTATAAATATTATGTGCTCTATGTATTGCAAAAAATAAGAAAAGAATATAACAAATTATACCTAGAATGCCAGTTTCAGCAAATACACCTAAATAATCATTATGGGGATAATCAACTCTGATATTACTTGTTATTGACGTCTGACCAAAAATTGGTTCGTAAATTTTCCAGTTGCTCACCCCTACTCCAGTGATCCAATTTGCCTTAATCATTTTAGCAGTGTTCTTTGCCAGAACCAATCGTTCGTGAATATTATTATCGTTGGCTAACGGGTTATATTCTCCAATGGTTTCAGGGTGCTTTATGTAATTAAGTGTGTTAACTATCTTACATCTTATCGCTTTTAGATTCGAAGACTTCACAAAAAATAAAATTGCAACCGACAAAAGCAGTGTGACTATTATTGAAGAGATAAGCACTGATTTTTTATTATTCAGGAAAGCGTAGTTCTTCCTTAGTAATAACAAAATAAAAAATGCAGTTATTACTAACGCTAACCAAACATATAAATTCATTAATATAAATATGGAAAGGATGCCTAGTAAACTATTGAATATGCAAAGAAGTTTCCATCCTGACCGGTATTCGAAAACGCCGTATAAACAAAATGGAAGACATAAAAAAAGTACTTCCGAATAACTATTCTTATTGCCTAAAGCCGATCTTAAGCTTTGGCCAATAGCAAATGCCTGATCAAAATCCTTCGATTCGGTATATAAACCAATAAGCTGTATAAAGCCGAATGCACTAAACAAAATAACAGAAATGTTTATAGATTTTATAATAATATTGAGACTCTCTTTGCTCTCAATTATTAATCTAGCCACAATAAAAATGACAGCCAGATAAAGGAATAATTTGAGCACATCAAAAAGTCCATCACCTGGATTAACAGCTTTAATCAAAGACAAGGTCGAAATGATACAGTAGAGAAAGAAAAAAATAATTATCCTGTTATTCAGGAATGGAAACATGATCTTTTGACCTTTAATTTCTCTAACAAGGTAATAGAACATGTACGGCAATATAAGAACACCCATTGCTACACTTCTCCAAACAGTCTCAGGATCTAAAGTTGAACTGCAGTTTATAAGAGGAAAAATAACAAAGACACCTAAGGAAAAAATCAATGCGTGTATACTCTTTATTTGAAACGGCATTAGGAACAATTTCGGGATTATTTTAGTAAATATAATTTATTTATTATAAATTGCAGTCTAGTTCGGCCTCTTTTACTTTAAAAGAATTATATGAATTTTTCATCAGGGCAAGAAGTTCTATTATATTTAAAATACAAAAAGAAGACCATATTAATCGGAGGATTAATAGGCGCTGCCATTTATATAATGGTGTTTGCTCTCTATCCGAAAAAATACGAAGCTAATACTATCATTTATTCTGCCAGTAAAAGTAAAGCGGAGGCCGTTCAGTTGTCAGACGCCAATTCACTTCAAAATTTAAATGAAAGTTATACGATCATCAATTGGGTATACTCTACACAACTAATTAATCACCTTATTACAAAATTCGACCTTTATAAACATTATAATATCGACGCTTCAATTTCCGATTCTTATTCAATATGTTTTAACAAAATTACGCAGTCGATTAATGTGTATCTCACTCCATATGGTGCCGTAAGGATTAATACAAAAGATAAAGACCGCTTTGTTGCCGCAGACATAGCTAACGAAATCCTAGTTCACATTGACAAATTGAACAAAGAGAAAATAATTGAGAACCGGAAATTTGCAATCCGCGAATATGAATTTTTATTAAAAGAATTTTCCGTGGACGTGAACTCACAACGCGACAGTATTAAAAGCATCATTAACTCCTTTTCTAAATTGGCTAAAGAAAACAAAATAGATTTTGAGAAAACAGAAAAGACCATCAATAATTTGTCAAACGCTTCTTTTAATTATGAAAGACTTTCAGGTGATTGGCTCACCTTAAGAAAGGTGCATTTGTTATCTTTGAAAGAACTGGAAAAATTCAATTTACCAAGTTTCGTCATTCTTCAATACGCATTACCTGAGGCACTGGAATCGTTTTTCTCTTTGGAAAATGCAGGCTTCTTAGTCCTTGCTTTTATTTTCGGAATCTGGTTAACGATCACTTTTTTATTATTGTATTTTAGGTACTCGTCGTCACTTAAAATAATATTTGGAAATTCAACTCACGAGAAAAACGGATTCGGAAATGGTATTAAACTAAATGAGGTTGCAGATTCATCTTTTATCACAAAACACACAGGGTCAAAATTAGAAAAGATAGAATAGGTATTTCATTATAACGAATCCGACGTACCTATGTTTTCTGAAACACAACTGAATTTTACTGCCGGCGATATTTTTCTGTCATTCGTTTACATCATGATGATATTGTTTGGTTGTTGGTTCATAAAACTAAAAAATTCTCATTTATCTTATTATCGTTTTCTTTTTCCTGCTTTACTAGCAAAATTTATCGGGACAATATTATTTTGCTGTGTTTACATCTACCATTATAAAAAAGGTGATGCTATAGTTTACTTTAAATCCTCAAGTCTTATCAGTGATCTGCTTTTCAAAGAGCCGATAACATTTGTAAAGATCTTGCTTACAGGTGATGTTTCTTTTAATGACCTTACCCTCTTTGATAGTCATAAAGGTAGATTAATGATTCATGACGATAATTACTCTTTCTTTTTTGTTAGATTGATTACACCACTCCACATTCTTTCCTTTGGAAATTTTCTGACTTGCTCCATTCTTTTAGCAGCTATAGCATTTACTGGTTCTTGGAAACTCTACACATTATTTTGTACTGAATTTCCCCATTTAACAAAGCAAATGGCTATTGCTATTTTCTTCTTTCCTTCAGTTCTGTTTTGGGGAAGTGGTTTACTAAAAGACACTGTTACCATTTCAGCAGTAGGATGGTTCATCTATGCTTTATATAATATTTTGAAGAAGAAGGAAACAGTTCACGCTTTTGTTTATCTTTTTATAAGCGCATTTATATTACTCTTCATCAAGCCTTACATTTTATATGGCCTCATCGGCGCCGGCTCTATTTGGATCACAGCTCATTGCCTTCGGAAAATTCCATTAACAATAGAGCGGTATTTTTTTGCGCCCATTATCATTGTAGCATTTGTAGTTGTATCGGCTTTTTTAGTTTATAGTTTAGCAAAAGAACAAGGACGTTTCTCCGTTGAAAAAGCTCAGAACGTTCTGGCAAGCAAACAAGCGAACGCTCCCTCGACAAGTTCGTTTGTTACACCAGCTATTGGAAGTTCAGTTTCCTCCATAGCCAAATGGATATTTGTAAATATTAACCTGACCTTATTCAGGCCTTATTACTGGGAAGCAAAAAATTTTTTAATGAAATGCGCATCACTAGAGAATATATTTATGATGGGATTTTTGATCTGGCTTTTAGTTAAATTCAGAATTGTTTTTCTGTTCAAGTATTTATTTAGTTCTCCACTTCTTATCTTTTCCTTTTTCTTTGTGATCATCTTATCATTAATAGTAGGAGTTTCCACGAATAATTTTGGAACATTAGATAGATTCAGGGTGCCCGTTCTTCCTTTTTATATGATAGTTTGTTTTATTCTGAGAAGCTATCTACCTGCTTCGTTTAAGAAAACTAATTCTTCTTTCTAAACGAAAGAACAATTGGCACACCACTGAAATCCCATTGCTCACGTAATTTATTTTCTAAAAAACGTTTGTAGGATTCGTTAATGTATTGAGGGAGGTTGCAAAATAAAATAAATGTTGGCTGCCCTTTTAATTGCATCACATATTTTACTTTCACATATTTTCCTTTAATCGCGGGCGGACCGTAATTCTCAATCAAAGGCAAAAAGAAATCATTTAATTTACTTGTAGAAATATGACGTGTGCGATTTGCGTAAACTAACATCGCTGTCTCTACCACTTTCATCAAGCGTTGTTTATCGTGTACTGATACAAATAAAATCGGCACATCTTTAAACGGTGCGATTTTTTCGCGGATGCGTTCTTCGTATTCTTTTGTACTATTAGGATTTTTATCTTCATATAAATCCCATTTGTTCACCACAATTACTGCACCTTTATGACTTCTCTCCACTAATCCCAAAATAGAAACATCTTGCGCTTCAATGCCTGATGTTGCTTCAATCATCAATACACAAACATCGCTATGTTCAATCGCATTAATAGCGCGCATCACACTGTAAAATTCAAGGTCTTCATGAACCTTAGCTTTTTTACGCATCCCTGCTGTATCAATCAACCAAAAATCGTAACCAAATTTTGTATAACGCGAATCAATGGTGTCTCGTGTTGTTCCTGCAATGGGTGTTACTATATTTCTTTCTTCTCCTAACAATGCATTCGTTAATGAAGATTTTCCAACATTAGGTCTGCCAATAATTGCAATGCGTGGTAATATTTCAGGATTTAATGCGCCTTCATCCACAGTTAATACTTTTACCAAGGCATCCATTAAATCACCAGTGCCGCTTCCACTGTTGGCAGATACGGTATAAACTTCTCCTAATCCTAATTGATAAAAATCTGCGGCATAAGCAGCACGCTCGTGATTATCAACTTTATTAGCTACAACTAACACTTGTTTGTTTTTACTTTTACGAACAAGGTTCGCAACTACTTTATCAAATTCTGTAACGCCTTCTGTAACATCAACCACCAACATTAATACACTGCTCTCGTCAATTGCAATTTGTACTTGTCTGCGAATTTCAGCTTCAAAAACATCTTCGCTTCCGTGAATGTATCCGCCTGTATCAATGATTGAAAATTCAACACCATTCCATTCTGCTTTACCATAATGTCTGTCGCGCGTAACACCGGCTACCTCATCAACAATCGCTTGACGGGTTTCGGTAATACGATTAAAGAGGGTTGATTTCCCTACGTTCGGTCGTCCAACTATGGCAACAATGTTTGGCATGCAGGCGCAAAAGTACTAATAATTTAAGGATTTCCGCTTATTTGGGTCTATCCTTTAGCCTGTTAATGGTCTTTTCGAGGTGCTTTTCAGAAGGTAAAAGTGCGGTTTGTATGCGTTTGGCGTAATGAATACTATCTGTAATTTCTTTGTTTTTGTGCTCTATGATTTCGTTTTTATCTAACAACACCACATCATTCGGTTTTTTCTCGTGAAGTTTAATCCAAATTTCGAGACTGTCTGTTTGCGAAAAAGTATTTTGAAAAATAAGAAAAAGTAAAACAGAAATTATTTTACTCGGGAAAAAATTAAAACTTTGAATGCAATTTATTCGACCCAACTTTTGTAGTATTTGCCGTCGTCAATACTAAGTGCGTCTTCTGTGATCATTAATGGCCTGAAAGTATCTACCATCACCGCTAATTCCTGAGTTTCTTTATGACCAATACTACGTTCCATTGCGCCGGGTGCCGGACCGTGTGGAATTCCTTTAGGATGTAAAGTAATATACCCTTGCTTAATATCGTTACGGCTCATAAAATCACCATCTACATAATACAAAACTTCATCACTATCGATATTACTGTGATTATATGGAGCAGGAATTGCTTTTGGATGATAATCATACAAACGCGGACAAAACGAACACACAACAAATGCGGGTGTTTCGAAAGTTTGATGTACAGGTGGCGGTTGATGCACGCGGCCTGTTATCGGTTCAAAGTTATGAATTGAAAATGCCCATGGATAATTATAGCCATCCCAACCAACCACATCAAAAGGATGAGATGCGTAAAGCACTTCATGCATCATCCCTTCTTTTTTTATCTTAATTAAAAAATCGCCTTTTTGATCGTAAGTTTCTAATTCACTCGGTAATTTAAAATCTCGTTCACAAAACGGTGAGTGTTCTAAATGTTGTCCACTTGCATTTTTATAACGCTTTGGTGTATATAGTGGATGAAAACTTTCTACATAAAAAATACGGTTATCTTCAGTTTCAAATTCCATTTGGTAAATCATACCACGCGGAATAATTAAATAATCACCGTACTCGAAAGGAATATTTCCCATAAAGGTCCGCAGCACTCCCTTTCCTTTGTGAATGAACAACATTTCATCGGCATCAGCATTTTTATAAAAGTATGTTTTCATACTTTGCTTAGGGGCGGCTAAACCAATGTGACAATCGCTATTAAATAAAACTGTTTTACGGCTATCTAAAAAATCATCGGCAGGTGTAATTTCAAAACCTTTTAATAATAAAGCTTTAATGTTTTTTTCGACTGCAACTTTTGGAGCAACAGAATAACTCTTTAAAATTTCTTTAACCTGAGTTGGACGATGTGTATGATAGAGCAAAGAAGAAAATCCGTGGAAACCTTCAGTGCCAAATAACTGTTCGTAGTAATATTTTCCTTGTGGCGACTGAAAAACAGTGTGTCGTTTTTGCGGAAAATTTCCAAGCTTATGATAGATGGGCATATTACTTTGTTATAGCCTTAACATGAACCTTATGGGTAACTGTTATTGTTGTTGGTGAAGTTGGATACGTGGTCATGCATTTAATTTTAAAATAAATCGAGTTCTCCATAAACCTATTTTTTAAATTACTTTCGTTAATAACAAAACTAGTTGATTTGTCAGTTGGTTTAATCGTATCCTGCTTTTCGTTATACTTAAAAGCAACTTGTAATTCCGGCTGATTGTAAGCGTTAATGTAAAATTTCATTTGCTTAATAAAGTTGGCGCTTTGTATAGTTGGGGTTTTTACAGCTACATCAAACTGAGTGTATTTCATTTCTCCTACTAAATCTCCATCCGTGCCGTTCTTCGCTAATTCATCATTTATATTGGTTGGAATATCGTTCGAAATAATAGTATAGGTTTGGTTGGCTGCCGTATAAGTTGGAATGGCGATATCCGTCTTGTAAGTAATATCAAACTCAAGATTTGATTTCTTTTTAGCACATCCTAGATACAATGCGACTGATAAAATAATTGCAGTAGAAATATAAATTTTTTTCATGTTTTCTGTTTTAAAATAATCGAAGCTTTTGCCTTTTAAATTAAGCCCTATAAAGATAAACCTTTTTTTATAATTTCAGAAAGATTTGGACGTAAACGGCTTTTATAAACTGATAAGCATTCGGGACCGTTTTTTATACGTCCTTTTCTCAATTTACGCTGTTCTTCAATGGGTAAGGCGGCAATTTCCATGCATTTTGGGGTGCAACAACCCTGCATCTTTTCTTCACATTCAGCACATTGAATAAATAATAAATGACAATCATCGTTTTTACAATTTACATGTCGGTCGTTTGGCTTATCGCATTGATGGCATTTTGATAAAATATCATCCGTTATTCTCTCGCCAATACGTTCATCAAAAACAAAATTTATACCCCTGAATTTACTTTCCAACCCTTGTTTTTTTACGTCCTCGGCGTACTGAATAATTCCTCCTTGCAAATGATTCACAT
>JAYTSW010000064.1:0-2551 GCA_043745425.1 Sphingobacteriaceae bacterium
AATTGCTAAACGTGTTCCCAAAATAACAGAAATTAAAACCTAAGGGAGTAACTGCGCTCCAGATATCATCGGTGTTTGCAATGATTGAAGTGCCTGTAGTATATGAATATGGTGTATAAGGAATGGATTGTATAGAATAAGTAGTGTTTTGATTAATAGGAACGACAGTTGAAGTTAAAGTAACACAGTTGCCCTGACAAATTGTAGTGCTTGGTCCGGTACCAACTTGTGCATTAATCTGTGGACAAGCAGGCGTGCTTTGACTGAAGGTTAAAACAGAAAAAGAGAGGAAAGAGAAGAGTAGACTTGTTTTTAAAAGTGTGTTTTTCATCCGTATTACTATTTAGTAAAGGTATGGCTAAAAAGGATTTAGATTCTGAAATTAGATAATTTAGAGTCGTATCTAGCTCAATATTAGTTTAACCTCGCTCAATTGGGTAAATGAGTGAATGAAATCAATCACCACGCTCGTCAGTTATCTGATCGGCTTTAAAAGGTTTGGTATCGAATGTAAAAGTAGCATCCGGAATTTCGACATTGGGTTTAAAAGATTTTATTTCATAAACCTGAGTGCCGCCATCTTTCATCAACATCTTTAACTGAACCACTTGTTTTTTTACTTTATCAACGTATAATTTAATGGTATGGAATTTCTTTTTTTCTGGCTTTACTGATGGATATAAATCAACCACATTACAGGTAATAGCCCCAACTTTTTCTTCCTTATCAAATTTATATTTGTAACCCGTTTCGTAAAGTGTAAAAATTTTACTCGGGTTTAATTGTTCATCATTATTAGGGTCAAAATTTTTAATAGTCACTTCAGCAGCGTCTTTATTGTGGTTCCAAATAGTTTTACTATCACAAACAATAATATTGCCGGGTATTACCAATTTAAATTTAGAACCCTTAACCTGAACTTTTCCGGTTAACTTATCCGTTTGTTTTTTCTCTTTATTAAAAATAGTATAAGCGTAATCAGCCGAAATAGTTTTATAGGCTTTTGTAGTTTTGCTGAGGTCATCTAAAATAACTTTTGCCTTTGGGTCTTGTTCCTGAGCAACTGTATTTAAGAACAGCGAACAGAAAAATATATAAAGTAGGTTTCTCATGATTTACAACAGTACAAAATAATTGCCATTTTAAGTTACAAAATTAAAAAAAGTTTAAAAATTCTCGTGTTGATTACTCAATGTAACATATATTAACACAAAAAGCCCCGCATTTATTGAAATGCAGGGCTTTAATATATAAAACTAAAACTATTTTTTAGCTGCAGGAGCTTTTGCATCCGCTGTGGCTGCAGGGGTTGCTGCAGGAGTTGCTGCGGCAGTTGTAGCAATAGCCACTGGAGTTTCTTCAACAACAGCACGTGTAATGTTAACGCTGATAACGGATATATTTTTTGGGTGTAAAATGGTTAAACCGGCAAGATTAATATCACCAACTGCAATTGATTTTCCTACACTTAATTTCTCAACGTTTAACTCAATGCGTGCTGGTAATTTGCTGATTAAGCCTTTTACTTTCAACTTGCGCATTTTAATGCTCATTTTTCCACCGTCTTTAACACCTTCTGCCATTCCAATTGCCTTAACAGGAATTTGAACAATAACAGGTTTAGTGTCATTAACCTCTAAAAAATCCACATGAATTAACTTGTCGTTAATTTTATGGTATTGTGTTTCTTGTAACACAGCTTTGTAAGTTTTACCACCTTCAAGTTCGATGTTTACCAAATTGGTATCGGGTGTGTAAATAATCTCTTTAAATGCTCTGTAATCGGCATAAAAATGTGTTTGTTCTTTTCCGCCATAAATTACACATGGCACTAATCCTTTTGCTCTAAGAGCATTAGCATCTACTTTTCCTACGTTCGCGCGTAACGAACCGCTCAATGATACTGTTTTCATTTTTTTGTTTTTTTAAAGTGATTCTTAAAGCTCCGCTTACTTTAATAGCCACCTGTTTTTTTATTATGCGGATTAAATTAAAAAGTTTGAACTAATCGATTCGTAATTGTGTACACTGCTAATCACCTTTGCAAATAAATCAGCAACACTGATTACTTTTATTTTAGGACTGCTTTTTGTTAACGGTACTGTATCCGTTACAATTAATTCAGTCAGTTTCGAATTCTCAATATTTTCGTAGGCTTTGCCTGATAAAATACCATGCGTACACATAGCTCTTACACTTGTAGCGCCACGTTCCATCATCATGTCAGCAGCTTTGCAAAGTGTTCCGCCAGTATCTACCATATCATCCATTAACACAATATCTTTTCCTTCAATTTCACCAATGGCAGTCATGTGATCCACCACATTTGCTTTTGTACGTTGTTTATAACAAATAACGATATCGCATTTTAAATGTTTGGCGTAGGCATTTGCGCGCTTACTACCGCCCATATCAGGAGCTGCTATAGCTAAATTTGGCACGTGAAGATTTTGAAGATATGGTAAGAAAATTGTTGAAGCGTATAAATGATCTACAGGCACGTTAAAAAATCCTTGAATTTGATCAGCATGTAAATCCATTGTCATAACAC
>JAYTSW010000065.1:0-9410 GCA_043745425.1 Sphingobacteriaceae bacterium
AACATCGTCAATAAGAATATACTCGATATGCCATTCCCCACTAAACCTATATACAACAGGTTTCAGTGTCCTGCTGGGGTCCTCAGGATATTTTTTGCATGTTGTAAAAAATAAACCAACAAAAAACAACCCAATAAAATATTTGTATGTATTACTCATAAAACCTCTTTCTCAAATCAGGTGTCATCATCTCGCAATAATTCGCCATTCCAAACCAAGTGATTCGGTTTCTAGCAATGTAATTATATACTGCGTTTCTGATAAATGTCGGAACAATAATGAAAACCATCATTAATGGCCACAAACCTTTTAAATATTTTGTTACCCGTAATGCAGCTGAAGATTGTAAATAAATAATTCCATTTTCTAAAAGCACCACGCTATCTAATTGTTCTTGTAAATTAAAAGGCTGCAAAGTTTTTTTAGCAAAATCAGATTGCAAAGGAGAGAAAATTAATTCTTGATTTTTTTCTTTTTTTAAAATAAACTTAACACTGCGATTACATAAACCGCAATTGCCGTCAAAAAAAAGAATTGATTTTTTATTAATTTCAGTTTCATTCATCTCTTATGTAAAATTACCTAATGCGCTTAACAAATCCTCAGTTTGAGGGCTTTTATAGCAAAATCAGCAATAATAATCCTCAAAAACGAGCCACTTATAGGCAAAAAGCACCCATTTATTGAAGAGATAAGCTCTTATTTGTTTTTTTGTTAACTTTATAGTTAAAGATTTGGATTGAAACTAGTTACTAAATATTTGCTGGTGTTTTTGAGTGTACTTTTTGTATCTCAATTAAAGGCTACTCATATTGTTGGCGGTGAAATTTATTATGATAAATTAAGTGGCAATCAATATAAAATAACACTTAAAGTTTATCGTGATTGTCAAAATGGTGTTCCTCCTTTTGATGACCCTGCGATCATTTCCATTTTTGATAAAAATGGAAATGTGTTTGACACAATGGTTGTTCCCTTAAGTTATTCAATCACTGTTCCTCCGTCAATTAATAATCCTTGTATTCAAACTTTGGGTAATGCCTGTGTTGAGGAAGGAGTTTATATAGGAACAATTAATCTTCCGCCCCTCAATGGAGGGTATTATATCGTTTACCAACGTTGTTGCCGTAACGGAACTATATTGAATATGGTTACTCCTGGTAGTACAGGTTCAACTTATTGGGAACATATTCCCGGACCTGAAATTGTTGCGAATAATTCAAGTCCGCGTTTCACTAATTTGCCACCAATATTTTTGTGTAATGGGTTGCAGATAAAATTCGATCATTCAGCAACGGATCCTGATGGGGATGTTTTGGTTTATTCTTTGTGTACACCATTTGAAGGTTTGGATAATTGTTGCGGGCAAGTTGGTATAAGTCCTTCTTGTGCTCCTCCTGGTGGATGTAAAAACACACCACCGCCTTATACACCAATAAGTTTCGTCTCGCCTTATAGTTCTACATATCCTATATCATCTAATCCGGCAATAAATATTAATTCAGCAACAGGCTTTTTAAATGGTGTACCTGATATTAACGGTCAATGGGTATTTGCAGTTTGTGTGCAGGAATTCAGAGGATCAACTTTAATAGGAACGCATTACAGAGATTTTCAATTTAATGTAATGACATGTAGTATTACGGTTTTGGCACAATTTAATGATCAGGCAACACCGATTGTTATTGGAAATAACGCACCGCAAAATCAATTTTGCAATGGCTACACACTTTATTTTAATAACGCTAGCATTAATGGAACTTCCTTTATGTGGAATTTTGGTGACCTTACAACTTTAGCAGATACTTCAAGAGCAGTTAATGCAAGTTATACTTATCCCGATACAGGCGCTTATGTTGTTTCTTTAATTGCAAATCCCGGAAAGCCTTGCGCTGATACAACTAAAAAAACATTTTATGTTTATCCCGATTTAAAACCAACATTTACACCACCTCCACCTCAGTGTATAACAAATAACAGTTTTTCATTTACGGTTGGCGGATTGTTTGCTCCGTCATACACAAATTTTACGTGGAACTTTGGCGCTTCAGCTGTTCCTGTTACCTCAACTTTACAAAGTCCGAATGGTGTCGTTTATAATTCTGCAGGAACTTTCCCCGTCTCGGTCATTTTGAAGCAACGCGTATGTACAAAAACATTAAAGGATTCTGTAAAAGTGTATCCTAAAACGAAAGCAAATTTTGTTGCTGATTCTGTTACGCTGTGCGATCCGGCAACGGTTGCGTTTGTAAACAACAGTGTTGCAGGTGGAACACCAAGTTATTTATGGCAATATAGTGATGGTGGAAACACAACCATTAAAAATCCTACTCATGTATTTTCACCGGCGGGAATTTATAATGTAACACTTACAATAATTTCAACATCAGGCTGTATTGACACGAGTAAATTTGTTGTACCAGGGATGATAACCGTTACACCTCGCCCAATAGCTGGCTTTTCACTCACACCTACCGAGACAAGTATTTACGATCCAGAGATTACATTTACCGATGGCAGTATAAATGCACTAACTTGGAATTATAATTTTGGAGATGGTAGCGCAAGTACAAATCAAAATCCGATTTATTCATACACCAAGTCTGGCGATTACGATATTGTAAAAATAGTCACCAATCAATTTGGTTGTCAAGATACAGCTATACAAACTGTACACATAAGACCTGAATTTGCTTTTTGGATTCCGAACAGTTTTACTCCCGGAAATAAAGATGGTAAGAATGATATTTTTATGCCTTCGGTTATTGGTGTGGAAAAATATTTATTTGAAATATACGATCGCTGGGGCGAATTAATTTTTAGCACGAAAGATACTACAACCGGCTGGGATGGCACCAGAGGCGGAAAACCTTGTCAGCAAGATACCTATGTTTGGATGATTACTTTATTTAATGTAGTTACTCACCGTGAAGAAGTGCATTACGGTCATGTTAATCTGTTGAAGTAGCGGAACTTTCCTTCGGCACACAAAGCGATAGCAAAATTATTAGTAGCAAAGCACCGTAAGTGAGAATTTTAAAATGCTCGTAGTATTCGTTATAATTTCCAAAAATTAATTTTAGGTTACACAAAAGATAAATTAAAATACCTGATGAAAGCATAAAATAATATTTTCCTTTCGAAAGATTTTTTCTGTTTTGAATAAAATAATAAAGACAGAAAATAAAGGCCGGGCAAATAAACAAAAAAGCATAATGTTGTTGATGCGGGAAAATAAGTGGGATTAACAATAGGATATAACTCAATTCCCAAAAACGATGTTTTAATCCCACTTGTGTTTTAAACGGAAGTGTGCGTAAAAAATAAAACGTAAACAAAACTAAAATTCCACGTGCTGCATTTAAAATAAAACTTAATTTCTCTAATGAAATATCAGCAATATTACGTTTAATCAACAGCGCATGAGTATCGCCAGGATTTTCCACTAATAAAGTTGAGAAGAGAGTGGATAGTCCATGAAAACTGCGTTCTTCAGCATCCAAAACATGATTTGATCGTAATGGATTAATTAAATCGACCCAGGTAGAAAGTAATAATTGATTTTGTTCCCAGCCAATAAAAACTGCCGGCAAAAGAAGCATGCCGATATAAATTCCTATAATGGCAAAGCCTGCTCTAAAAAATCCTCTGTAAAATAAATAAGGGAGTAGTACAAGTGGGAGTAATTTAATATTTATTCCAAATGCAATTAAAAGCGCGCCCCAAAAAGGTTTAGGTTTATTGGAAAAAACTAACTGCATCCCTTGTAAACTTAAATACAAAATAAGAATAGTTATTTGCAAACAATGCATGTTTTCGTGAATGAAGCGCAACGAAAATAAAAATCCGCCAATACGCAAAGCCATTAATTCATTTTTAGTAAAACTATGGAGCGGTAATAGATTTTTAATGAGTGTGAAAATTCGAAACACAAAAAATAAATTTGCAACTAACCAAAGTGCGTTGCAAATAGGCAGCGGTAAATAAGTGAAGGGCTTCAGTAGTATTGCAAAAAGTGCGGAATAAAAATAATGGTAACCGTCGAGATATGTTTTCTGAAAAATATTTTCACCGTTAAATAAATCTGTAGCGGCTGATAAAAAAATAAATAAATCACCTCTGCCCTGAGCTTCAATAAAAACATATACAGCAAGAGCCAGCGAAGCTGCTCCAATAAGAAGATATTTTTTTACTGAATCTGTCATAAAAGAAAAAACCCAGACGTTTAAGTCTGGGTTGCAATTATTTTAGAGCATTATGCTTTTAAAAAACCTAAAAGCTTCTCGACACTAACTTTAGCATCACCATAAAGCATTTCTGAATTTGGTTTGTAGAATAAAGGATTGTCCTCGCCAGAATAACCTGCCGACATAGAACGTTTCATGATAATTACTTTTTCTGCTTTCCATACTTCAATTACTGGCATTCCATAAATAGAACTTGCAGGATCATCTTGTGCACTTGGATTAACAACATCATTCGCTCCAATTACCATTACCACATCGGTAGTAGGCATATCTTCATTTATCTCATCCATTTCTAATACAATATCATAAGGAACATTTGCTTCTGCTAATAATACATTCATGTGTCCAGGTAAACGACCAGCTACAGGATGAATAGCGAAGCGTACTTTTTTTCCTGCTTTTTGTAATGTTTGAACCATATCATAAATAGGATACTGCGCTTTTGCAACTGCCATACCGTAGCCAGGAACAATCACTACTGATTTTGCTTCTTTTAATAAAGCAGCTACTTCTTCGTGATTCAATGCCGTCACTTCTCCTTCAATTGCTTTTGCTTCACCTTTTGGTGCATTTCCAAAACCTCCTAAAATTACAGAGACAAAAGAACGGTTCATAGCGTGACACATATGAATGGAAAGAATTGCTCCGGAACTTCCTACTAAAGCTCCTGTAACAATTAATAAATCGTTACCTAACATAAATCCTGCTGCTGATGCTGCCCAACCAGAATAGGAGTTTAACATCGAAACAACTACAGGCATATCGCCACCACCGATTGCCATTACTAACATCACACCAATAAAAAATGCGATTCCAGTCATGATTAATAAATGAATCATACCATCTGTTCCTTCTGCATTTGCAAATAAAACGCCTAACACTACACAAACAATTAATAAAATAACATTCACTGCATGTCGGCCAGGATACAATAATGCTTTACTCATTATTTTGCCTTCTAATTTTCCCCAAGCAACTATAGAACCTGTGAATGTAATTGCCCCAATAAATACTCCGATAAACACTTCTACTAAGTGAATAGTGTGTTCAGCGCCATGAAGTCCTTGTGTTTTAGGGTCCATGTACGAACCGAAACCAACCAATACAGCTGCTAATCCAACAAAACTATGTAAGATAGCAACTAGCTGTGGCATCGAAGTCATTTCCACTTTTCGTGCAAGCATTAAACCAATTACCGAAGCAATGGAAATGCCCACGATGATGTAAATATGTCCGGAAACGCCTTCACCAAGTACAGTAGCAATTATAGCGATTGCCATTCCTATGATACCGTAAAGTACACCGCGTTTTGCGGATTCTTGAGAGGATAAACCTCCTAAACTTAAAATGAACAGAATACTTGCAAATAAATATGCTGCTGTTTGAATTTCTTTTGCGATAAACATAGATTCTTATTTTTTAAACATTTTCAACATGCGATGAGTAACTAGGAAACCACCAACAATATTAATGCTGGCAACCAAAATAGCAATACTAGCAATAATAGTCATTGGATCTTTAATGTCATTTGTAGTTTGTAATAAACCACCCACAACAATAATTCCACTGATTGCATTTGTTACAGCCATTAATGGTGTATGTAAAGAGTGTGCAACATTTGTAATCAATTGCCAACCTACAAATACTGCTAAAACAAACACGGTAAAGTGTTGGATAAATTCTGGCGGTGCAAAACGACCAACTAAAAATAATAGAGCACCAACAATACCTAATGTAATTAGCATTGAAGCAGAAGCTTTTCTTGATTTTTCAGCATCAGACGCTTTCACTTCTTCTGCGGTTGGTGGAATTACTTTTACTTTTCCACCTGCAGTTGGACTAACTGGAAGTGGAGCAGGCGGCCAATTAATTTTTCCGTTGTAAGTTACCATTGCTCTTGATACAACAGCATCTTCCATATCAATTTTCCATTTTTCTGCTTTACCCATATCATCTAATAAATGACATAAGTTATTTCCGTAAAGTTGTGAAGCTTGACTAGGTAATTGATTTAATTTACCAACCATGGTAACTCCATTGTCGGTTGTATAAACTTCTCCGTTTTTTGTAAGCGCACAGTTACCACCTGAAGAAGCTGCTAAATCCACAATTACAGATCCTGGTTTCATGGCAGCTACGTGATAATCCATCCATAATTTTGGAGCTGGTCTACCCGGAATTTGTGCTGTAGTAATTACAATATCACATTCTTTAGCTTGTTCTAAAAACAATTTCATCTCCGCTTCAATAAACTCTTTACTCATTTCTTTTGAGTAACCAGATGATGTTGCGCCGTCTTCATTTATTTCAACAGTTAAGAATGTTGCACCCATTGATTCGATTTGCTCAGCAACTTCTTTACGTGTATCAAATGCTCGAACAATTGCACCTAATGAATTGGCAGCGCCGATAGCAGCTAAACCTGCAACGCCTGCGCCAATCACTAAAACTTTTGCTGGCTCAACTTTACCTGCCGCGGTAATCTGACCGTTAAGAAATCTTCCGAAGTGATAAGAGCCTTCAATAACAGCACGATAACCTGCAATGTTTGCCATTGATGATAACACGTCCATTTTTTGTGCTCTGGAAATACGAGGAATCGCATCCATTGCAATGGCGTTTACTTTTTTATCTGCTAATGTTTTAAGTAAGTCTTGATTTTGTGCAGGCCATAAATAGCTTAGCATAACCAAACCTTCTTTCATCATTCCAACTTCTTCCACGGAAGGTCCTTTTACTTTAAGAACAATATCAGAAGTTCCGTAAATATCTGCTGCAGTATTTACAATTTTTGCTCCGGCTTCTTCAAATTCTTTATCTGAAAAATTTGCTTTTACTCCAGCGCCTTTTTGAATTTGAACTTCAAATCCTTGCTTCTGCAATCGCTTTACAGTTTTTGGAGTTGCCGCAACTCTTAATTCATTCGGGAATATTTCGGATGGAATTCCAACTTTCATATATATCTTTTTTATTTTTTTATTTATCTTAAACCTGCATTAATATCAGCTAAAGCTGAAGAGCCCGGACAAAGAACTTCTTTAGTCAAACTGTTTAAAGGTTTTTCACTGGTTTGTAATAAGTGATGTAAATCGTGACTATCCGGATCAACAAACAATAGGCCTGTAAGGATTTCGTTTTTTGCTTTTGCATTTAAAACGGCATTCATTGCAGATTGTCTGTCTAATGGATCCCAGTCTTCCGATAATTTACGCAATTCAATAATGGAACCATCATGCATAGTAACATGCTTATGTGCTCCTTTATCATAACTTACTTTTATTTCTTGCATTTCAGGAACAAAATCAATAGTAGATGTTGCTTCAACATGCTCGCGAACGAAGTCGTAAGATTTTGTTGAGCCTAAATTATTATTAAACGTAACACAAGGTGAAATCACATTAATAAATGCGAAGCCGGGATGTTTCATCGCCGCCTTAATTAAAGGAACTAATTGCGATTTATCACCAGAAAAACTTTGCGCAACATAAGAAGCACCCAATTCAATAGCGAGACTTGCTAAATCAATCGACTCATATAAGTTAACATGTCCGGTTTTATTTTTAGAACCCGCATCGGCAGTTGCTGAATCTTGCCCTTTAGTTAAACCGTAACAACCATTATTCATTACAATATAAACCATGTTTAAATTACGGCGAATCGCATGAACAAATTGTCCCATACCGATACTTGCTGAATCACCATCTCCAGAAACACCAAAATAAATTAATTCACGGTTAGCCATATTTGCTCCAGTAGCAACTGAAGGCATTCGGCCGTGAACAGAATTAAATCCGTGTGAGTTGCTTAAAAAATAAGCAGGTGTTTTTGAAGAACAACCAATGCCTGATAATTTTGCTAAACGATGTGGTTCAATATTCATCTCGTAACAACCTTGAATGATAGCTGCACTGATTGAATCGTGACCACAGCCAGCACAAAGTGTAGAAAGCGAGCCTTCATAATAATCAATAGAATAGCCTAATTTATTTTTAGGTAATTCGGGATGGCGAAATTTTGGACGAATGTAACTCATATTATGCCTTTTGTAATTTAGGTGAACCAGATAAATTTTTTGCAATCTGCGCAAGAATATTATCGGCTGTTATTGGTAATCCGTTATAGTTTAAAACTGAAATTAATTTACTAGGATTAGCTCCTAACTCAATCATTAATAAACTTTTCATTTGTGCATCGCGGTTTTGTTCAATAACAAAAACACGTTTGTGTGTATTAATAAAATTTTCTACAGTTTTATTGAAAGGGAACGATTTAATACGAATGGCATCAACTGGTTTGCCTTGGCTCGTTAAAACATCCATTGCTTCTTCAGCAGCATATTGCGATGTGCCAAAGAAAAGAATTCCGTTTTCAGATTTATTTTGTTTTTGATATACTTGCGGAGCAGGCACCATGTTTTTTGCTGTATTCCATTTCTTTGTCAACCTATCCATATTACGTTGATAAGCATCGCTATCTTCGGTATAAACAGCATACTCATCGCGTGATGTACCGCGAGTAAAGAATGAACCTTTTGAAGGATGTGTTCCTGGAATAGTGCGATATGTAATACCGTCTTTATCCACATCTAAGTAACGTCCGAACTTTTCTAATTTATCAAGAGCCGCAGCGTCTAATACTTTTCCGCGCTTGTATTTTCGTTTATCATCCCAAACTAAAGGAGGACTCATATGATCATTCATTCCTAAATCCAAATCAGTCATCACGATGATAGGAGTCTGTAATTCTTCAGCTAAATCAAACGAATCTGCCGTCAATTCAAAACACTCTTTTGGTGTTGAGGGAAATAATAAAACATGTTTTGTATCACCGTGCGAAGCATAAGCAGCTTCCAATACATCGGATTGTTGTGTGCGTGTTGGCATTCCTGTTGATGGTCCTGTACGTTGTACATCCACTAACACCGCAGGAATTTCTGCGAAATAGGCTAATCCTAAAAATTCATTCATTAAAGATAAACCTGGTCCGCTGGTTGCAGTGAACGAACGCGCGCCATTCCAATTCGCACCAATTACCATTCCTATTGCAGCTAATTCATCTTCTGCTTGTACAATGGCAACATTTTTCTTTCCGGTTTCTTTATCAGTACGAAATTCTTCAGCAAATTCACTAAAGCCTTCAACTACAGAAGTAGAAGGAGTAATT
>JAYTSW010000066.1:0-9402 GCA_043745425.1 Sphingobacteriaceae bacterium
GCATTTCTTTGCCGGATATAAATAAAACGCATGAGCAATATCCGGCATATACTTCGTTTACACGCGCAAAGGCAAACCCAATCTGAGATTGTGGTTCAAACGGGCATTCCTCGTACTGTATTAAAAAAATACATTTCGGATTTTAAAAACAGCGGCTTGACTTTCTCTGAAATAAATCAGTTGAACGATAAAGATTTGGAGGAGCTTTTTGTAAAGCCCGATGACACAGCATTAAACGAGAGGCTTCAAACACTTTTTAATCTGTTCCCTACAATTGATAAGGAAATTAAAAGGAAAGGGGTAACACGCCAACTACTTTGGGAAGAATATAAAAAGAAACATCCCGATGGCGTTGGTAAAAGTCAATTCAGTTGGCATTTTTCACAATGGAAAGCACGTGTTGCTCCTTCGATGCGAAAAGAACATAAGGCCGGAGACAAACTTTACATTGATTTTGCCGGGGATAAATTATCATTCATCGATCAATCTACAGGGCAAACTATTTCAACGGAGGTTTTTGTTGCTGTGCTTGGGGCAAGCCAACTTACATATGTGGCAGCGGTAATGACTCAGCAAAAAGAGGATTTTATTCCGGCTTGTGAAGATGCTCTTCATTATTATGGCGGAGTTCCGGCAGCAATTGTTCCCGATAATTTAAGATCGGCTGTTACTAAGAGCAACAAGTACGAACCTACAATAAATGAAACGTTTTCTGATTTCGCAGAACATTACAACACAACAATTCTACCTGCTCGTGCTTATAAACCAAAGGACAAGGCTTTAGTTGAGGGCGCAATAAAAATTATATATACAAGAATTTATGCAAAAATAAGAGATGTAAAATTTTACTCTTTAGAAGAATTGAACAAAGCAATTGCAGTTGCGCTTGAGGAACATAACAATCAATTAGTAACCGGAAGAGATTATAGTAGAAGACAGCAATTTGATGAGATTGAAAAAGCAACACTACTTCCCCTGCCTTCATTTCGTTATGAATTCAAACGACAACAATTTTCTACTGTGATGAAAAATGGACACGTTTCATTAAGTTTAGATAAACATTATTACAGCGTTCCTTATGGTTTTATAGGTAGAAAAGTAAAAGTGATGTTCTCAAGATACTTAGTGGAAGTATTTTATAATTATGAGCGCATTGCAATTCATAAACGATGGAAGCGTCCATATAAATACACTACAGATAAAGAACATTTACCGGCCAATCATCGTTTTATGGCAGAACTCGAACCTGACCGTTTACTTCAACAAGCAGAGGAGGTTCATAAAGACGTAAAGATTTATCTCGCGAAGATTATAGAAAAAACCCAACATCCCGATCAAGCAAATAAAATCTGTTTAGGTATTCTAAGTTTTTCAAAAAAAGTTGGTAGTGAGCGTTTAGCCAAAGCCTGTCAGCGGGCATTAGACTATGGTATTTACAATTACAGAACAATTAAAAGAATATTGGAAAACGGATTAGATAAACAAGAAGATGATAGTGAAGTAGAAGAATTAAAAATGCCGGAACACGATAATATTCGTGGCGGAGATTATTATAAATAAGTAAACAATTAACAAACCTAAAAAAAAGAAAAATGAATAACGAAACGTTAGAAAAAATGAGGAAGATGAAATTCTTCGGAATGTTCAGAGCTTTTAAAACAAGCATTGAGTCAGGCAAAACTGAAAATTACACATCAGATGAAATGATTGGTAATCTTATTGAATCCGAATGGGACGACAGAAGAAATCGAGGAATAGAACGGCAATTAAAAAATGCTCGGTTCAGGTATAAGGCTTCAATGGAAGAATTAAATTTTCAAACGGATCGAAATATTGATAAGAATCAAATTACACGGTTTGGAGATTGTTCTTTTATTGGTAAAAATGAAAACATATTAATTACAGGAAGCACCGGAATTGGCAAAAGTTATATTGCATCCGCAATCGGTCATCAGGCTTGTAGTTTAGGATTCAAAGTTCTTTATTGCAATACCGCAAAGTTAATGGGCAAATTAAAAATTGCAAAAGCGGATGGCTCTTATATAAAAGAGGTTGCTAAAATTGAACGCCAAAATTTAATTATACTTGATGATTTTGGAATTCAGCCTTTCGATGCACAAGGTCGTGCAATGCTAATGGAAATAATTGAAGACCGACATGGCAAAGGTTCTATAATTGTTACATCTCAGGTTCCGGTAAATAAATGGTTCGAGATAATTGGCGATCAAACAATGGCGGATGCAATTCTCGACAGAATAGTTCATCAATCTCACCGCTTGGAATTAAAAGGGGAGTCAATGAGAAAAAAGAGTCAAATTTTGGCTGTAGCCTAAATTTTAAAACGAACGGAGTACATTAAGGGCTGCAAGATAACTATGCTTGTCAGCCCTTTTTTATTGCCTTCACGATTCAATTAAAGGATCGCTTTCCAACTGCGAGAGTTCATGAGAATTCTAAGTGCCTGAAAATCATCTAACAGGTTCGATAATCCCAATCCGTAGGGTACAAAGCCGTATAGGAAACTATGCGGCTTTTTGTGTTTACAATAAACGCATCAATTCCTTCTGCCGCAAATTCTTTCCCACACATCAACGAAACCTTCTTTCAGATTTGCATTTTTTTCATTGGGCTGTTCCATGCCCATCATTTCAATTCCGTTTTTTTGATAGAGTTTGTAATGAAAGACAAATGTTTTTTTTAATTCACTTTCCTGCATGTTTGTTCTGCCAAATTTTACTGAGTATATATTTAGCGTGTCGCCATTCGTTTGTGCAATTGTGTATGGGTCACCAAACCATTTAAGTATTGCTACATCTTTTTGACTTTTACATTGCCGCATTAAATATTGATTACGCGGGTAGCTATGCCATTTGATTGGATTTTTACTATACAACAAACTAAATTCTCCAATAAAAATGGTGCTATCATTACTGCCCACTGAATACCATAAAATATTATTCAGCATGGTTGGATTGGTAATATGAGCCGTTGCCGGAATATTGTTTTTAGAAATCGATTCATTAACAATTCCCTCTGCACGAGCTTTATTAACAAAGGTAAATCCCAAATAAACAGAGCAATAAATTAAGGTTGCTTTCGCAAACTTATTTCTACGTACTTCATTTTTTTTATGAAAAACGGCAATCAAAACCATAATTAACATGGGTATTGTGAATAATAAATCAACGATTGAAAGCGTGTTTAATGAGTAATTTTCATTAGTGAAGGGTAATAATAACTGTGTGCCAAAGCTGGTGCACCAATCTAGAAGTGAATGGCCCCATAAACAAGTTAACATAAATAATAACATCCATTTAAACGAAACTTTTTGCTTAAAAATTTTAACCAACAACCAAGCTATAGGTATAGCGTAAATCGCTTCGATAAATAAAGAATGTGTATGTGCTCTATGCTCGCACATATAGGCGCGAGGATCGCTCAATCCGGTATAAAACAAGTCAAAATCAGGCAAGCTTTTCGCGATTGCTCCTAAGAGCATTCCCCATCGTCCTATTTTTTTTCCAAGAAACGTTTCGCCAATTGCAGCGCCAATAACTATATGTGATACCGAATCCATTTAAAGTTCTTTAAGGTATTTATACTTTCAAACATCAAATATCCGAAAAACTAGTTAAACATTTGCGGATCCTAATATTTCTGAAAGGGCAAGATAACCTAATTATCAAACTTTTTTCATAGAAGCAAAAAGCGCTTCGTATTCTTTAAAGCGGTGTTCTCTTATAGGGCGAGTTTTAGGTTCAGTATCGAAATGAAGTAGTAAGCAAGGGCTAATGTCTTTGTGTTTTTTCACGTACTCGTAACGAATCAATTCTTTATTATTAATCCATTGTTTTATTTTAGTGTGGTACGGATACATGCGCTTTATCTGGTTACAACTAATTTTTTATTTCCCGTGCCTGTTTTTGTTCTCATGTTTACATTATACAAACCATTACTTAAATCACTAACGCTAATGTTTGTTTTACCGTTAATAATCTGATTTAATACAAGCCTTCCGCTCATGTCATAAATATTTAAAGTAACTTCACCATTACTGTTATCATAATCAATTTGAAAACTATCTGTTGCAGGATTTGGATAAAGAATAAAATTGGCACTCAGATTATTTTCGTCAACACCTGTTACAGCACAACCCATAAATGTTTTTAGCGCAGCTAAATTTCCATTAAAAACATCAGCATCTGTTCCTCCAATCACACCAGGTACATTTAATACCCAAGAATATTGTTTGAATGCCCAAGTACTCCAAACGCCGAGGCTTGCAGGAGGAGTGGTTGGATTTCCGGTTGGACTATCCATCCATAAACTATATGTAGTTACAGAATTATTTATGTAAGCTGCATTTCCTGCACCAATATAAATGATGGGTTTAATTCCGGTTGCAGCTTGCACTGTCGACATCCAGGTATTTACCCATGTTGCTAATTGTAACGGCGTAAAAGTAGATTGTAATGATGGTCCTGTTGGAGAATCTTCCAAATCTAACACAGGGGGTAATTGGCAGGCCGTTATATACGGACCAGCAATACTTAAAAAATAATTAGCTTCTGCAACGGCTGTATTATTTACAGGATGCGAGAAGTGATAAGCGCCCATATAAACTCCAGCAACCATTCCGCCACTCATGTAACTTAAAAATTTGCTATCAGTAAAACCAACACCCTCTGTTGCTTTTGCAAATGCATACGGAAAGCCGGCAGCTTTTACTTGTGTCCAATTAATTGTTCCCTGATAACTGGAAACATCTAACCCTAAAACTTTTGTGAAAGGCGCTGCACTTGTATCTCTCCACATTAAATTTGAATACGGTGCACTTGAATTAGTTCCGCAACCAGATACTGTAGTTAATAATTTTACTGTGCCTGTATAAGTTGCAGTCCACCTAATAAAAGGAGCGGTTGAACAACCTGGCCTTCCACTATTATCATTATAACAAAGTGTAGTACCCGCAGGATAACTGAATAAAGTTAACTCAGAATTCCATCCTTGATTTCCGCCAACATCACTGCAATACGTCCATTCGTAAACGTCACCTGCTACAACATTAAATAAAGTCCAGTTACCACCATTTAAGTATTGGCTAACCATTATCCATGCTGAGGTTGAAGTAGAAAATGTTCCGCCTGGGTATTGCCCTGTTGAATTCGTGGCTGTAGCAGGACATCCACCTGTAGAGCAGACCTGCGAATTAGAATTTAACGACAAGGTAATTGCAAAAAGTGTAAATAGTTTTTTCAAGATGTTTTTGTTTTAAGCGAACCAAAAATACTACTATATTTTGGCGCTCCATAGAATTAAATACAAAGTTTAAACAATAATTCGCACTAAAAGTATTTAGTAATCCGAGCTTTTGTGTTAATTTTAAGGCTTAGTGATTTACTTAACTTATAACGATCAGCCTTCGGGTATTTATAACAGTCAGGTTATTGATCTTGTTAAGTATTTAAATGCCATTCAAACTAGCGAGAAAGTTAAATTGGTTGCATTAATTTCAATTCGTTCTTTTTTTAAGAATAGAAAATTAATTAAAGAACGTTTGCCGGAAGGTATTGTTTTACCAATGGTGCCAAAGCCAGTATTATGGCGTTTGAATTATTTTATTCTTCGTTTTTTAATTTCTTCCGATAAAAAAATAATGGCGCGTGGTCCATTTGCAACAAGTTTAGCGCTGAGGTTTAAAAAGGCTGGACGAGTACAAAGCGTAATTTTTGATGCGCGTGGTGCTTATAAGGCAGAGTTGAATGAATACGATGTGGTGCAGAATGAAAAATTAAAAGTACAAATTGCAGAAATTGAAAAAAATGATGTGCTGAATAGCGATTTCAGACTTTCTGTTTCACAAGCATTGGTAAATTATTGGAAGAAAGAGTTTAATTATTATTCTAATGAGCATATTGTTGTGCCATGCACTTTAAGTGAAGATTTTATTTTCCCTGTAGGGGTACCCTCGGGAGAATTTCCTACCATAGAAAAACTAAAGCAAATTAAAACTGAAATTGGTTTTGCAGAGGAGGATATCGTTATTGTGTATTCAGGTTCATCGGCAGGATGGCAATCTTTTTCATTAGTTGAAAAACTATTAACAGAAGTTTTTGAGACGGATAAGAATGTAAAATTACTACGGCTAACAAATCATATCAATGAGAGTTCTGATTTTTTGAAACAATTTGAAGACAGAATAAAAACAGCCTGGGTAAAGCCTGCTGAAGTAAAAAATTATTTATTGGCTGGAGATTATGGGTTGTTGTACCGCGAAAATTCAGTAACCAATCAAGTAGCTTCTCCAGTTAAATTTGCAGAGTATTTAAGTTGTGGTTTAAATGTAATTATATCTGAAAACCTAGGCGATTTCTCGGAATTTGTAAGAAAAAATAAGTGTGGAGTAGTGGGAGACAAAATTTCTATTACAAAATTAGATTATTCTTCAAAACAAAACAATCATAAATTAGCAAAACAGTTTTTGATTAAAGAAAATTATAAAACAGAATATTTAAAACTCCTACAAGTTTAATTGAAAAAAATAGCACTCATAACCGATGGAATATGGCCTTACGTGATAGGAGGGATGCAAAAACATTCTTATTATTTGTGTAAGTGTTTCGCTAAAAATAAGGTTTATGTTGATTTATTTCATTTTAACGAGAGTAAATTAGATATAAATGCACTTGATGTTTTTACTGAAGAGGAAAAAAAATATATTCATTCAACAGTACTCGAATTTCCTGATGTGGCCAGGGGTTTCGGACATTATATAATAAACTCTTATCGTTATTCATTAAATGTTTATGAATTAATTAAAGATAAACTTAGCGATTACGATTTTATTTACACAAAAGGATTTACTGGCTGGCATATTATCCGTGAAAAGAAAAAAGGAATTACTTGCCCACCCATTGGTGTAAAATTTCATGGCTACGAAATGTTTCAGCGCGCTCCCGATTTAAAATCTAAAATCACACAAGTGTTATTATTAAGAAAACCGGTTAAAGAAATTTCAACTCAAGCCGATTTTGTTTTTTCTTACGGAGGAAAAATTACTGATATTATAAAAAGTATTGGCGTTGCTTCTAATAAAATTATTGAAATACCTTCTGGCGTTGAAGAATCTATTATTGTAAGCGAAATCAAGTCAACTTCTCGAAAAATTAAATTTGTTTATTTAGGGAGATACGAAAGACGAAAAGGAGTAGAGGAATTGAATAGAGCCTTAAAATCATTTTCCAATATTAATTTTGAATTCCATTTTATAGGAGCAATTCCTGAAGAAAAAAAAATGAAATCGCCATTTGTAAAATATCATGGCGAAATACGCGACAAACAACAATTGAATAATTTATTAAAAGAATTCGATGTATTGGTTTGTCCGAGTTGGAGCGAAGGCATGCCGAACGTAATTTTAGAAGCCATGGCAAATGGTTTAACGGTTCTTGCCACTAATGTTGGTGCTACAAACGTATTGGTAAATGAAAAAACAGGTTGGTTAATGGAAAAATCTTCTCCTTCAGAAATAAAAACATCTCTTCAAAAAATAATTTCTACTGCGCCGAACGAAATTGATCTTAAAAAGAAAGCTGCATTAGCTTTAATAAGAGAAAAATTTACCTGGGAGAAATTAATAAAGGAATTAATTGTAAAGATTGAAACGAGGCATTAAAATTTTAAACTCTCTAGCCATTTCAAGGCTTCTTCCATATTGGCGACCACTTTATATTGACCTTTTGGCTTTTGAACCTTGAGGAAAAAATTAGCAACAATTCGGTAAGCTAAATTATGAGCGATTACTGCTGAAGCAAGAATAGGAGTAGAGTCTTCTAATTTTAAAGCATTATCTCTGGCTTCTTTTGTTACAACAACGTCTTCACCAGCATCAAAAATAAACAGCGACTTTTTCCCATCAGTAAGAGTATTGAATGCATCAGCTAATCTTACTTGTAAAGGGATGTCCAACACCGTACCATCATGATAAAACACATAAACAATACCATCATCTCTTAATCTTAAAGTGGCTTCAGGTAATTTTATTTCTTTAATTATTTTTACGTTTTGTGTATCGATCATAAATTAGGTTTGCAGTACGCCAACATTGTATCGTTTAGTTATAGGCGAATGGTTAGCCATTTCAATTCCTATACTAATTACTTTACGAGTATCTAGGGGATCAATTATTGCATCTAACCATAAACGTGATGACGCATAATACGGCGTAGTTTGTGTATCGTAGCGGTCTTTAATCTTATTAAATAATTCAGCTTCTTTTTCAGGTGTAATTTCTTCACCTTTTCCTTTTAAACTAGCAACTTCAATTTGCACTAATACTTTTGCAGCTTGCGCGCCACCCATTACAGCAACTTGTGCAGTTGGCCAACCAACAATTAATCGAGGATCGTAAGCTTTACCACACATTGCATAATTTGCAGCGCCATAGCTATTGCCAATAATTATTGTGAATTTAGGAACTACGGAGTTACTCATTGCGTTTACTAATTTAGCTCCGTCTTTAATAATACCTCCGTGTTCGCTACGTGAGCCCACCATAAATCCGGTTGCATCTTGTAAAAACACTAATGGAATTTTTTTCTGATTGCAATTCATAATAAAACGAGCTGCTTTATCAGCGCTATCGCTATAAATTACACCACCAAATTGCATTTCACCTTTTTTGCTTTTCACAACTTTGCGTTGATTGGCAACAATACCAACAGCCCAACCATCAATTCGCGCATAAGCACAAATAATACTTTGTCCGTATAACTCTTTATATTCTTCAAACGTACTATTATCAACTATGCGTTCAATAATATCACGCATATCATATTGCTTGTCGCGTACATCGGGAATTATACCGTAAATTTCTTTTTGATCTTTTTTCGGAAGGGCGGGGGTTTCTCTGTTAAAGCCGGCTTTATCATAATCACCAACTTTACCCATAATGTTTCTGATGCGTGTTAAACAATCGGCATCATCTTTGCATTTATAATCGGTAACACCGCTTACTTCGCAATGTGTTGTTGCACCGCCTAAAGTTTCGTTATCAATTGTTTCTCCAACTGCGGCTTTTACTAAATAACTTCCTGCTAAAAATATAGAACCTGTTTTATCTACAATCATCGCTTCATCGCTCATGATTGGTAAATAAGCACCACCTGCAACACAACTTCCCATAACAGCAGCAACCTGTAGTATTCCCATGCTACTCATTATCGCGTTGTTTCTGAAAATTCGTCCGAAATGTTCTTTGTCAGGAAAAATTTCATCTTGCAGTGGTAAATAAACACCGGCGCTATCTACTAAATAGATTATGGGAAGTCTGTTTTCCATTGCTATTTCCTGTGCACGTAAATTCTTTTTTCCTGTAATAGGAAACCATGCGCCCGCTTTTAC
>JAYTSW010000067.1:0-2546 GCA_043745425.1 Sphingobacteriaceae bacterium
TTCTATTGCAATAGCTATCGTTTTGGGAATTGTTTTTGTGTTATTATACAACCGTAATCAGTTGCAAAAGAAAAATGCATTAGAGCGCAAAAATTTTGAATTAGAACGAAATGCTTTAGCTAATCAAATGAATCCACATTTTATTTTCAATTCACTTGGATCTATTAGCGGATTTGTGGCCGAAAATGAAAAGGAAAAAGCAATTGAGTATTTAGGGGTATTCTCAAAATTAATTCGTTATAATCTCGAACAATCAAGGGAACAATTGGTTTCAGTTGATCAAGAAGCTAGGATGTTAAAAGTATATCTGCATTTACAGCAATTACGATTTGATGACAAATTCAGTTATGAAGTGAATGTAAATGAAAAGGTGGATGCAACTGTTGCTTTGCCGCCTATGTTTGTCCAGCCCTTTGTTGAAAATGCAATTTTGCATGGCGTTATTCCTAAAGAAGGGAAGGGGAATATTATTGTGAATTTCGAATTAAATAAAAACGAGGAGTTAGTTTGTACTATTTCTGATGATGGAATAGGTATTGCCGAATCAAAAAAGAGAAAAAGTGTTTTTAGCACAAAACAAAAATCGTTGGCTATGACTATTGCGCAAGAGCGTAAAGACATTATTAATGCTAACAACAAAGAAAAAATTCAAATAATAGTGGAAGATAGAGCAGTACAATCTTTAGCTGGCACAACTGTTAAACTTATTTTTCCTTTGGAGTATGTTTAATATTTTTAAATTTGTTTTAATTAAAATTAGAATTTGTTCACCGCAGTCATAATAGAAGATGAAACCAGGTTTCTTTCCGCCTTTAAATCGGTATTAAATTCTTCTTGTCCTGAAGTAAAACTATTAGGCGATGCCGTAAGCGTGAGCACAGCGCGAGAATTAATCAATTCCTTAAAACCAGATATTATTTTCCTTGATATTCAGTTATCAGACGGGAGTGCATTCGATTTAATTAAATTACTTCAATCGGATACTGAAAAAAATCCTTCATTAAAGCTTAGAATTATTTTCACTACTGGATTTAACGAATTTGCCATTCAAGCCTTTCGTTTCAGCGCTATTGATTATTTATTAAAGCCAATTGTGCAGGACGAATTAATTGAGGCTGTAAATAAAGCACGGCATTTAATAACTGCTCAAGGAACAGAGAATCAATACAAAGTACTTCTTGATAACGTTGTAAAATCCGACATTGAAAAGAAAATTTGTTTATCTACATCAAGTGAGATGCGGATTTGTGAAGTGAGTGAGATTATCAGATGTGAGGCAGAACATAATTATACAACATTTTATTTCACGACAGGAAAACCTTTAATGATTTCAAAAACCATTAAAGAGTATGATGATATGCTAAAAGATTTTGGTTTTGAAAGAGTTCATCAGTCGCATTTGGTTAATTTTAAACAAGTAAAATCCTATATTAAAAAAGAAGGGGGATTTCTTTTATTAAACGATGGCTCAGAAGTACCCATTGCGAGACGAAAAAAGGACCAAGTTCTAGAAAAAATGAAGAAATTATAGGCTCATAACTCCTTCATCTCCATTTATTAACATAAATTTTACCGAATTGTAATTAGATCTTACCGAATTGTAAATCCTTAAACATCTCAACTATCTTTAGGTTAAATTTGAACTAGGGCTCAAATTAAATTTTTATTAAGCAACCTAAATCAAATAAATAGCATCTTATTTAAAATAAATGAAAATGAAAAAAAACCTACTTACAAAATTTACAATTAAACAACTGTGCTCTGCATTATTTTTTTTATTTCTAACGCAAAGTCAATTTGCTTTTTCGCAATCTTGGGCTTGGGCAAACAGCGGTGGTGGTTCTGCTAGTGATAATGCCAGTAAAACTTGTGTTGACCCTTTTGGTAACGTATACGTTGCAGGTTCTTTTAATAGTATTTCCATTAATATAGGAACAATAACAGTTAATAATTCAGGTGCATCTGGGTTTGATGTTTATGTTGCGAAATATAACTCAGCTGGTACTGCTTTATGGGTTGCCCGTATTGGCGGTAGTGCTGCAGAATCTGTTTCAGGTGTTGCTTGTGATGCATCAGGACGCGTTTATGTATCGGGTTATTTTAATAGTCCAAATTTATCATTGGCGCCATTAACTTATTCAAATCCTGGTTCACCAAAGTACAATGTATACTTAGCATGTATTGATGCAGGTGGTGTAACGCAATGGTTAAATAGTTTTGGTGGTCCTTCTGATGAGTTTTCGGGTGGTGTTGTTTATTCTAATGCAACATCAGGTGTTTATATGACAGGAACTTATTACGATCCCACTTTAACTATTGCTACTACAACTTTAAATAATACAAGCAGTATTGGATACGCTGAAATGTATTTGGTTAAATATAGTAATGCTGGAGTTCTTCAATGGGCACGCAGCGCAGGCTCAGCAGGCTGTTATGATAATGGAAGTGATATTGCTGTTGATGCAACAGGAGCTCCATGCGTATTTGGAACTTTTTCTGGAACAGTATCTGTACCAACAACTACAATAGGTACACAGGCATTAACT
>JAYTSW010000068.1:0-2543 GCA_043745425.1 Sphingobacteriaceae bacterium
TCTGAGAAATAATTATTTTTCCAGAGAATTAATGATTTTTTACCTTCGTATTTATTTTCGGTGCTTGCATACGGTTTTTCAGCATTTTCATAATTGTAACTGTATTCTTTTTTTTCTAAAATGGTTTTTGGATGCACCGGATAAATATTTACAGGATGCATGGTGAAAAAATTGCGCCAATAATAATCGCTGTAAGTGTAATTGTTATCGAGAATATTAACTCTTAATTGGTATGCCTTTAACTGAAAATAAAAAACGCTTAGCAATGCTACAGTTAAGGTTAATTTAAATATTTTTTTATGTTGAGATATGTAGAAAAACAAATAACCCAACAACAAAGCAATTATTCCTGTAAAATCAACAATCGTTCTTGTAAAAATAGTATAATACCACCAGTTACTGTACAAATAAATGACTACCGCTAAGAGCAAAAATAAAAATACATTCTGCTTACGTTTACCAATGAAAATAATACTTAAAACACTAATTAATGCAATTGGGACATATAAAAACCAACCGGCATGATAGCTCCACAAGATTTCATTTAAATGAGAACCCCGTTGAAAATGAAATTTTTCCTGACTGTATGTGTTCGGAAAAAAAGATTGAGTTTGATTATATAAAATATAAAACTGCCAAAAGATCAAGAAACCAATTACAGACATAATCAGTAAAACCGTTGGTGTAAATTTTAATTTCAGAAAAAATTCTTTAATGTTTACCCTACTCATAAAGGCTGGCACCGCCAATAAAAACAAAGTATTAATTGGGCGAATGAATATGACAATTAGTGTACACAGCAAAAACAATAATCCATTTTTAAATTTTTGTTCCTCTTCATTAAAAAAACAATAAGCAAAATAAAGTGCCATGGTTATAAATGTAAATGAATAAGCGTGACTAAAACTCCCAATGTAAATCGTGTAAGAAAATAAATTTGTGCCGTAATAAACCATAATAGGAATTAGAACCGCCATCCATTCGTTTTTAAATAGTTTGAGAAGGAATTTTCGCAAATACCATAAGCCTAAACAGGTATAAATTAAAGTGGCAAAGCCTATTGCCATTTGGTAAGGCTGCGAAAAACCATTGGCATGCAAACCAAATACTTTACATACCGCATGCACGCCTAAAAAATAAGGCATCCATAAAAACGACATGCCTGGATAATATTTATTTATTGGTCGGCCATTATAATCTGCTGTAAAATTTTCGACCGGCGTTTCAAACGAATTGTATTTGTAATATTCGTTATACACATCGTTAAACCATTTAAAATCCAGGTTTTGGTCATGATAAATAAATTTTGCGGGTAAATAAGAATAATAGCCTAAACCATCGGCGGTGATTATTCGATACCATTCTGAATTTAATGGTCGGAAACAAAAAAAAGTAAAAATAATGGAAAGGAAAAACGTGTAAAAGATGCTGTTATGTAAGTTCCGGTTTTTGAACATTAGTACAAAGTAATAAAAAAAAAGGCTGCCCCACAAACACTAAAGGGACAGCCTTCTAACTAACAGTAGCTAACTACTACTTACTTTTCTTTCCTTTTGAAGATTTTTCATCTTCCGCGTCAACTGCGATACCGTTAACTGCTAATTTAGTTTGTAAATCCTTTACGTTTTTCTTTAAATCGTAAATAGTTTTATATAATTCTTCAATTTCAGAACGGAAAACCACAGGGTAGCTTGCGAAAACATTTTCGAATTGTTTTTCGAATTGTTTTTTAACGTCCATACCTAAACCGATAGTTTCTGATTTCATTTTAGAAAACTCATCAGTAGCTAGTAATTCTGCGAAATACTTTTCGCTAACTTTTACGAAATCGTTATACACGTCTTGTGCATTTGGAACTTCGCCTGGTTTAACGTCTTTAAATTTCTCAGCGTATTCTTTAGCAACTGCTTCTAATGATTTCTGAGTTGTAGAATATAAACTGTATTGTAATTCGTTTTGTTTAATAGAGTATTCAGCAAGTTTATCCATTAAAGCGATAGCCGCTTCAACATTTTCTTTTTCCTTACTTGGGTTCGCCAATTTTAAAATCGGGTCGAACGTTTTACCAAATACGTTATTAACGTGAGAATATAATTCTTTTACTTTTTCAAAATTTCCGCTAAACATATTAGGGAACTCCGCTTTCATACCTTGAATAGAAGCAAAATATTCTTTGCTTAAACCACTTTGGTTAACGAAAAATTCTTGTACTTGCTTATTCAAATTATCGTAAACATCTTTCATGTTACCACCATTAAAAAAGTTACCGAATAATTGTTCAGTTAATTTTTTAGAGTTCTCAACATTGTAAATGTTTTTCCATGTTTCAGGAGAGAAATCGTTGTTTTGAATAGCTTTCATTAGTGGTTGGAAAGCTTCTTGTGCTTTTAAATACACTTGATTGCTTTCAAACATATTCTTAAACATATCTTTATTAAAAGGATTGTTTAAGTTTTTTGAAAACGTATCGTAAGATGTGTTTAATGTTCCCATCCAGCTATTGTAGATGTTCGTCCAAGCATTATTCATGTTAGAAAAATTGT
>JAYTSW010000069.1:0-9330 GCA_043745425.1 Sphingobacteriaceae bacterium
CCCTCGGTCAAAAACAATAATACCTTCCTTATTTTCTTTATAATTTAAGATCGCTTCGGGAATAGTTTTATCTTCACTTAATTCTTTTTGATTTTTAAATACTTCAACGTGGCAAGGAAAGGCGTCCTTCATTCCAATTGTGAATTTCAATTGCTTTTTATTTGTTTTGCGACCGACTTTCATGCTCCAATCAACTAATTTTGACGATACAGCCACCATCGTACTATCAAAACGTATTAATGAATCTTTCTTGTTGAATTTGTTTGAAAATTTATCGAATACTAAATAAAATATTTTCTCGAAATATTCAAACCTTATAGTCGTTATTCTGTCTCGGATGGAATTAAATTTAGTAGTGCTGTATTCCTGCCCGGATAAAGCTTTAAATGTTGCAGAATGATAAAAACTTTCCATTATTCGCAAGCTTGCCCTATTACTATTTAGCATTGAAAATAATATCAAGCGAAACATTGTTGAGCCTGTTAATTTCTTAACCTGATAATCAACTTTTGTTTCAGCTGATAAAAATTCTAATTCACTAACTGGAATGAGATTTAATAAAGCAGATGCATTCATCCTGCAAAGCTCTTGCTTTGTGACATCAATTATTTACTATCTTTATTAAACTTTTGAAAAGTAGAATGTTAGAAGACGTTTCGAACACTAATGATTTGCAAATCCGTGCATTTGCTAAAATTTAAATAAAATTGCTACAATTTATAGCCATCAAATATTAAATCCGTAATTACTTTTGTTATTCAAAATTTCAAGAGATGGCAAAGAAGGAGAACGGGTCTGAGTTACCGGATGAAATGGTAATGAATAAAATCTTATTTATAAGAGGGCAAAAAGTGATGATCGACCGCGACCTTGCAGAATTATACGGCACATCAACAATTAGGTTAAATGAGCAGGTAAAACGGAATATTAAAAGATTTCCTCCTGATTTCATGTTCCGCCTTACTGAAGAGGAGAAACTAGAGGTTATCGCAAATTGCGATAACCTCAAAAATCTTAAATTTTCGCCGCATCTTCCTCTAGCCTTTACCGAACATGGTGCGGTTATGCTTGCCAGTGTTTTAAATAGCGAAAGAGCTATAACCGTCAATATTCAAATAGTAAGAATATTCACGAAAATGAGAAGTATGCTTTTAACACACAAAGATATTTTGCTAAAACTGGAAGAGGTGGAAAGAAAAATGCTAAAACAAGATGAAAAGAACGATAAATTTGAAAAAGAAATTCAAATCATTTTTAATGCGCTGAAACAACTTCTAAATTCGCCACCATCTGAAAGAGAAAGCATTGGTTATAAAAAAACTTAATTCTTAAACCCCGTCGGCGTTTTCAGTTTCAGCTCAGCAAAAACTTTTTCCATTAACTTTGTATCAAAACCGTTTTGACTAAAGAATACAAAATCTTCTTTTATCATTTTCTTCCATAAAAATTCTCCTTCAATTTTCTCTTCTAAATGTGCTTTATATAATTCGATGGCTTTATCGTAACTACCGGTGAATAAATAAGCGTGAGCAAGGTTACAAAGTAATGTTGGAGATTTAGGATATAATTCCGAACCGCGCTTAAGAAATTTTACAGCATCGCTTTGTTCTTTGCATTCGAGAAAACTCCAAGCTATATCATTAAAAAATTGTTCGCTACCCTTTAAAGTATCAATATTAGTTAAACGAATGTGAGGCGCGAGCCATTGCCCATTCATTAAACGTTTATAACCGCTTACATTTCCATTCTTATCTTTTACAAAATATTTTTCGTTAGGAAATTCTTTGTTAAAATAAGAGCTATCGCTGGTAAAATACATTTTAGCATAATTTCCCTCTGAGAATTGATAATAACCATCTTCTTTTTTTACCAAATGCGTAAATGTATTTGGTGCCGATTGATACACGCCCAAATATTTTTGCGCTGTTATATCATTCACTTGCACTTGTTTTCTAACAGGTGGCGTTGCCGGAAAATCTTTCCAGTTATAAACACGGGCCACACTATTAATCAATTCATATAACAAAGGTGTATTGCTATTATTTGTAAATACAGCAATACCGTTTCCTTGTCCGTCCAAACTTCCATAAGTAAATCCGCAAAAACCTTCATTACCTGCACCATGCTGAAAATATAAAGTAGATTCTTTTTGCTTCTGATCTAATTTTCTTTCTTCCATAAAAACTCCTAATGCCGAAGAAGGATCATTATAAGGCGTCAAGCGCAATTTGGTCATTTCCTGATTTAAAATCTTTTGAGATTTTCCTTCGTAAGCCAATTGTGTTTCTATAATATAATTACATAAATCGCTCGGCGTCATCCACAAACCTGCAGCAGCTTGTTCAGGATACACATGAAATTTGTTATGTACCGCTGTTCCATTGTTATAATAACCTGTAGCGCACAATTTTAATTTATCATCAGGCGGTGGTTGCGAATACGAACTATTCTCCATACCAATTGGTTTCAAAATAGTTTCGTATAAGAATTTATCGTAGGCTTGTCCTGTTACATCGGTAATAATTAATTGTGTAATTGTAGTTCCGCCTCCTGAATATTGGAACCTTACACCCGGTTCCATAAACGAACGCACCGCGGGAGTATTCGCTGGTTGTTTACCATCGAGAACCTCGGGTACAGTAGGAATTTTTTCTTTGCGGTCGTAACCCGGAAAACCATGAACAGTTAATCCTGCTGAATGACTTAATAACTGCGCAAGTGTTATTTTTTTATTGTGCGAAACTGAATCGTAAGGAAATTTCCAGGATTTTAAATAGGTATTTATATCTATATTCAAATCCAGTTTTTTATCCTGAACCAATTTTAATACAGCCAAAGAATTTAAAGATTTACTGATAGAACCGGGTTCAAATAATGTTTCTGTTGTAACAGGACGTTTTTCTTTTTCATCTGCCCAACCATAACCTTTTGCCCAAACAACTTTATAGTTGTGAACTACAGCAACACTTACACCTTTTACATTGTAGAACTTCATTCTTTCAAGCATGTTTTGCGATTCTCCTTCGATGATGACTTGTCCGCAAATACTGTTTTCAACTTTTTTAATTTGTTGCTCAACTTCTGTTGAATATTTTTCTTGTGAAGAAGCGTAGTAAAATAAGCCGAAACTTAAAAGAGTGATGTAGAGTTTTTTGAGCATCTTTTGATTTTTAATATTAAGGTATTCTCGAATGCTTACGCATTTCATAGCTAACAATAACGGAATTATTTTTATATCCGCCTGTTAATTAAATGCAAAAAACAATAAAAAGGAACAAGAAAGACCATATTTAATTTTCTTACCTTTACTTGATGAAAAAAATTTATATCTTCTTTTTGTTTGCTATTAGCTTAACAAGTAATGCTCAAACTAAAGATACCCTCACAACACCTGCTAAATTCAACGCCAGCTGTTTAATGACTAGCGGTACAATTACCGTTAGTGATTACGAAAAAATTAATAATTTATGTCCACCTAAACTTACTAAAGTAATCCGTTTTAAATTTCTGTATATTCCAAAAGGGACTAACAGAAAAAAGGCTTATTCGATTTATATTGAGAGTATCGGCGAAAAATTTGACTTGAGCTACAAGAAAGTGAAACCCGGCGACCAGGTTATTTATGAAGATATTGTAGGGCTGAATGCTGATAAAAAACGATCGGCTGCTGAAGCGATTGTACTCACCATTAAATAAATTGTTGAGTGACCGAAACCGAAGAAAAAATAGAAATAAAAACCCTCGAGAGCGAAGAGCGACAAACTATTGTGCATTGTACGTGCAACGGTGATGGCAGTGAAGCGTATCGTATTTGGCCAAGTACTTATTTAATAGAACATGGTAGCGATAGGCGCGCAAAATTAATTACAGCCTTTAATATTTCTTTTGCGCCCAATTGGACTTTAAACGATGGAAGAGGTTTTACTTTAATTTTTGAAGGCTTAAGTAAAAATTGTAAATCATTCGATTTAATGGAAATGATTCCGCAAGCCGGTGGCTTCGAAAAATTTAATATTCAAAGAAATAATACTGATGTGTATCAGGTGAGTTTTTGACATCCCCCCTAACCTCCTTTGAAGGGGGAATGACAATCCTACGGAGGAGGAAATGGAAGGAAATATTTATTTGAAAGAAACTATTTTCCAAATCTCATTCAAATGAAAAACATTCCCCCTTCGAAGGGGGACGTCCGAAGGACGGGGGGATGTTTTCCAATCTGTACTTAAAATATCTATTTAACTCCTGGTATTTTATCTTTATGCTTTTGTACCTGTGTACGCAGCGCACCTGTTAATTCATTGATGGCTTTCTTTTTAATTGGATCGTGAATGCCATCAGGGATGTTATTTTCTTTCACTATTGGCGTAATGGTCTCATCGTACATTTTATGCGCCTGATCATTAAGAGCGGCATCGAGTTCGTTACCAGCTAGGTTTAATAATTCTCCTTTAGCAGGACTATCTTTACCTTTTTGTACAAGTTCTTTTACAAGAGAACCAACATAAGCAGCTTTAAGGGCAGGACCTAGTACAGGCACATTAGCAAAAGTTGAGGAAAGCATTTTTATCATAACATTAAGTTTTAATGATTAATTAAATTTATTTATGTTAAGTAAATATACAATAAAGTTTCACATAAGCAAATTGTTTCCAATAACACAGATTGCAAATACCTAGGCGAGCCGTTACGCAATAAAACTTTACTAACTTCTCAACTTAGAAGCTGAAGAAAACGGCGAGCGTAAAAACGATTATGGAATGTTTTATCAGAACAACAAGTTGAGGAATAGAGCCGTTTAAAAGCGGCCCCCCTAAACCCTATTTGCTTTAAAAATTAAATTTGCTACATTTATGGCTATGGAAACTAAGATTCTTATATCAGCATTAACAGTTTTTTGTCTAAGCTCTGGCATTACAAAAGCACAAAGCATTACTACTAGCACTATTCAAACTGAAGAAGAAATGTTGCCCGCCGATGTGCTTCCTGAATATCCAGGTGGTTTTGGCGAGATGATGAAATTCATGCATGCCAATATAAAATATCCTAAAAGCGCTATTGATGGAAAAAAAAGTGGTAAGGGTATGATTAAAGTAACCGTTATGGAAGATGGCTCTTTAAATGAAATTGAAGTTATAAGAAACATTAGTGGTTGTCCGGAATGTGATCAAGAAGCTATTCGCGTTATTAAAACCATGCCGAAATGGAAGCCAGGTAAACTGGCAGGGAAAACAGTTCCCTTACTTTATAATATACCCATCAATTTTAGATTACCTCAAAAAAATTAAATTTTTATTATTAAACATGAAATATTTAATAACACTATCTGTTCTGCTTTTCTGCAAAATTTCTTTTGGTCAGAATATGGCAAAAATAAATTTGAAAGATTCCTGCATCATATCAGGCGGAGTAATTAACCTGAAGGATTTTAAAGGATTATGCAAGATTTGTCCGCCCGGTGTAAAAAAGGTGGACAGTTATATTTTTTCTTACACTATTAACCCGCCCCTTTACTTGGAAGTTATTTGTAAGACAAATAGATTCAATCCTTATTTCTTTTTAAAACACGCTGTACCGGGCCGTACGTTTATGATTGAAGAAATTAAAGCTACTGGTGCCGACGGAAAAACATTAAACCTAAAACCAATTTATATTGGCTTTAAATAAAAAAACCCTGAAGCGTAAAGGCTTCAGGGTTTTTATTACATTCGTTTAATTATTTAGCTTTTTTCTTTTCGTCTTTTTCATCCTTCTCATCCTTCTTCTCAATTTTCTTTATAAAACCACCATTGTTATCGAATAAATATTCGTCTTTTCCGATTTCAATCTCATAACTTATAGCTCCTGCTGCGTTAGTGATTTTAAAAGCTTCAGCAATTTTTTTACCAGCTAGATTTTTGGTAACATATTCGCTAACTCCTTTAGGTAAAGCGCTTGTTGCCATTTCTTCTTCGGTTTCAATTATTTTTCCATCCGGACTAATTAAAACAGAACCTTCCACTTCTTTCTTATCTACTTTACCGTCAAACTCAGCTTCAAAATTTCCGTCTTCTTTTTCCCACTCCGCTTTCATGCCGGGATATTTTTTTGCAAATGCATCTTTAGTAGCTGTAGGAACTTCTTCTGCTTTTACTTTTTGTGCATAGCTTGTGCCTAATCCTAAACACAATGCTACAATAAGGGTTACTTTTTTCATTTTCTATTGGTTTTTTTAATTATTTTAAATTTATAATTCAAATGTAGTATGCAATTCTAAAGCAATTCTGTACTTAAAACTCAATCTTAAATTTGTGAAGATTATCTGTAAATGCATAGCTAAACTTATATTTATAGGCGTCCATAATGCTTTTTACAATGGCAAGCCCTAAACCAAGTGATTCTTTTGAGCTATCGTTCTTCTTAAATCGTGTAAACATCGCTTCTGCATCAAATGTAAGTGGTTTACCGGTATTAGAAACTGAAAACATATGCGGCATTACCTCAATATTTATTGTTCCGCTCTCCTCATTATGACGAACCGCGTTTTGAATTAAATTACTCACTAATATATCAGCTAATAAAGAATTAATTTTTATAGTTACTGGTCCTTTAATGACTTTATGTACTGTAATATTTTTTGCAGAAATCATATCTTCATAAATATCCAATGTTTTATTTAATACGGCCTCCAAATCCACTTCTTCAACATCTTTAAATTGATTGTTTTCAATTTTTGCCAATAATAACAGGGCTTTATTTAAGGAAGAGAGTTTTGTAACCGCCTGTTCAATAATTTCCAATTGCTTCATTTCATTCTCCTTCAAATTAGGCGATTGCAATAATAAATCGAGTCTTGCCTTAATAACGGCCAGCGGCGTTTGTGTTTCGTGAGAGGCGTTTTCGGTAAATTCTTTCTGAATCATGAAATCCGTATGAATTTTATCCGTCATTTTTTTAACCGCCAAGTTTAATTGTTTGAACTCACCGGTAGATGTTTTTTCAAAATTTAATTCATTATGATTTTTTATATCATAATTATTCAGTTGGTTTATAGTTTTGTAAAATGGCTTCCATAGTGTTTTTGAAAGGAGCCAGTTAATAGCGAAAAAACAAAGTACCAGAAAACAAATAGTAATCGTTAATGTTTCAGCAAGGTTTTCAATCAAGTCGTCTTTCTCTAAACTTGGTTTTACAATGGTAATTAAATAATTTGTTCCCTTTGATGAGTAATAGGATTTGAGTGCGCGGTATTCCATCATTTCTCCATCCTCATCCATTTTATAGAGACTGGAATACAATCTTCCTTTTGAATTTGTTGTGTCAATTTTAATATTCGAAAGGCTATCGAAACCCAATGACATGCTTTGTGGACTCTTAAACGAATTGATTTGCGCCTCGGCCCTTTTCATGTCATTCCATAAAGCTTCATTCAGATTTTCATCTACAGCGCGATTAATAGAAAAATACGACATAACAGAAACCATTATAAGTATTGGAATACTCACCAACAAATAATACAATATGGTTTTAGTTATTAGTTTCATTTATTTTAAAATTGTAGCCAATGCCGTAAATGGTTTGTAAATAATCAGCACAACCTTTTTCAATTAATTTTTTACGCAAGTTTTTTATGTGCGTATAAATAAAATCATGGCCATCCACCTGGTCAGCATTATCACCCCATAAATGTTCAGCAATTGCATTTTTTGAAAGTACCCGGTTTTTGTTACTGATAAAATACAATAACAAATCATACTCCTTTGCAGTTAAAACAACTTCGGCGTTTTTTACACTCACCGTTCTGTTTTCTGGCTCAATGGTAATTTCGTTAAGCGTAATTTTATTATTGCCATCAAATTTTTTGCGACGTAATAAAGATTTAATTCTTGCATTTAATTCCGGTAAATGAAATGGTTTGGTAATGTAATCATCAGCGCCGTACTCTAACCCGGTAATTTTATCGTCTAACGAATTTTTTGCAGAGATAATAATAACACCAGCTTCAGAGCCAGCTTTTTTTAATTGCTTTACAATATCTAATCCACTGCCATTCGGTAAAGTGATATCTACCAAAACACAATCGTATTCATAAACGCCAGCTTTTTCGGAAGCTTTATTAAAATCGTTGGCCGATTCTACTACATATCCCTCATTATGCAAATATTCCTTAATAGATTTGCGTAATTCAGCTTCATCTTCTATCACCAGTATTTTCATTTAATACAAATTAAAAATCCAATTCTGTAGCGAAACTGAAGTGGCTTATTTCTTATTTTCTTTCAGATTCCCGAAATCGTAAATTTCGAAACTTTTTACTTTCCCTTTTTCGTCGTATTCAGTCCAAGTACCATGTTTCATACAATACCCTGCATCCCAAAGTGGCGACCAAATATCAGATTCATTTTCGCGGTAATGACCAATAGTTTTTAATTTTCCTGAAGGATAATAATTGTACCAAAAACCAACCGGACAATCAAGATACTTAACGGCTTTGCTTACTAATATTTCTTTTTCATTATAGGTTTCTAAAACACAAGGCTTACATTCTTCCATGGCTTTACGGCCTTCAGTATATTTATCATAAGCGGCTTTAGTGATAATTTTTCCACCAGCTTTATAAACCGTTTTGCTGTTTTCAGTCAGCGTTTCCGTATTTACACTGTAGAATTTTTTTACAGGCAAATCCTTATAAATGGATTTTGTTTCATCTTTTTGAGAATAACAGAAAGTGGCAATACAAATTAGTAGAAGTGTTAAAGGATGTTTCATAAAATAAGGATAATGACAAAAATAAGAATATTAGCCATAAAGGGTGGAAATATTGATTTTTTTAATACTTTTATTTCAGGAAATTTTCGCCCATGAACAACTTAATTTTAAAATTGGCATTCATATTCGCTCTAGTCTTACAGATGGGCTGCGGTGGAGAGAAGCAAACCACAACCGGAACTTCAATTACGTTGGAAGGACATTATAACGGAAATAATTTGTTTGTTAAAAACACTCATACCTCTGATGGCATTGGCTTCTGTATAAATGAAATTATTGTAAATGGTAATCGTACCTGTGATGAAGTAAACTCAGAAACCTTCGAAATTGATCTTAAAGCGACTGGCGTAAGAGAAGGCGGCGCAATTAAAGTTGAAATTATACACGAAAAAGGTTGTGAGCCAAAAGTGTTGAATCCTGAGGTTTTAAATTAGACGCCTCTTCACCTAAAAGCCTGTTTCTAAGGCTTAAAAAGCATATTAAATATTTGGATAATCAAAATGTAGCTATTACATTTGCACCCCTATTTAGTTCTTTTTACGGGGGGTTAGCTCAGCTGGTTCAGAGCATCTGCCTTACAAGCAG
>JAYTSW010000070.1:0-9321 GCA_043745425.1 Sphingobacteriaceae bacterium
TACACTATTATCTTTAATGCATCCATCTAATACCAATTATACGGTGACGGGTGCCAATTTTATATGGACTTTTGATTCATTGAATACTAATATTCAAAAAGTACGTCAATTTCAGCCTTCCTCAGCATCGCCTTATTTCTTTTATTTTTTCTCTCCTAAGTATGGCGAAAAAATTCAGGACTCTGTTCCGAATTTACCCGCAATTCCCTTAGGAACTGTTTCTTTAACAATAAAAGACATCTGGACTTTCTACAAAAAAAATTCCACCACATCTTTCAATTCAGAAGGAATTGGAATGAGTATTTCTGGCTTACCACTTGGGATTGTTTATACTGATGAAGATGAATTGTATAAATTTCCTTTGAATTTTGGAGATAAAGATTCCACTACATTTAAAGGATCTACACCTTCTACTACTTTAATTCCATTTGTTTACAAGAAAGCGGGATACCGTATTACACAAGCAGATGGTTATGGTTATATACGTACACCAATGGGCACTCAAGCTTGTTTGCGTGTTGTTACAACTCAATACTCAATTGATACTATTGTGATAACAACACCTTTTATGTTTAAACTCCCTTTTCCAAATTATGTACGTAGTTACCAATGGCTCACATTAGGAGAAAAAATCCCTTATTTTGAAGTGAGCGGAAATTTAACAGGTGGAAATTTTGTGCCAAATCAAGTGCGTTACCGCGATGTTACACGCTCGTTTGTTGGAATTAAGGAAACAGATTCTCAATTAGCATTAGCTATTTATCCAAATCCTGCCATAAACGAATTAAATATGGTAATACCCAAGAGCAACGAATTGAACTTAGAAATTTATTCGTCAGCCGGACAATTAGTAATGAAAAAGACTATCGTAAACAATGAAGTCATGAATAAGCACAATATTGATGTTTCAAAATTAGCTCAGGGTTTGTATTCAGGTGTATTAACTGACGGGAAGTCTGTTCAAAACTTTAAGTTTATTAAGCAGTAGAACTATTTTAAAAACCACCATTAAATTTTATTTTTACAACATAAAACTAAAACCATATGTCGCACGATAACCATAACAACAACGGTCACTCAGAAAACAAACCTGTAGCGTTTACAACACCATTAATTTTAGGTATTGTAGCAATATTCGTTATTTTATGCTTTGTAAGTTTAGGAAACCCTTGTCACAACAAATGTTGTGAAGAAGGTGAATGTAAAAAAGAATGCGCTGAAAAATGCGAAAAAGGCGAACGCGAAGGTAAGCATGAAGAAGCAAAAGCCGAGGAACATGCTACTGAGACTGTAGCTGTTGAAACTGCTGCTGTAGTGGATTCAACAAAACACGAAGAGTCTGTAAAAGAAGAAGCTCATCACTAATGGTTCGACAAGCTCACCAACCGTGAGTTCCAAATATAACCGCGAGTAAAACCTCGCGGTTTTTTTATGCGATAAGGGTTTCGTAGGGCAAGCCTAATCCTTTATGTAAGGCTTTTATTATACGGATTGACAGATGACGTTTGTTAGATAAAAATTCAGAGACAAGACCTTTGCTTCCGAAATACGGAACTAAATCTTTTGCTTTTAATCCTTGTTCTTCCATAATGTATTTTACCGCTTCTAGTGGTGATGGGGCAGCAATTGGATAATGAATATCCTCGTATGCCGATACTAATGTACCTAAAATATCAAGTTCATCGTAATCATTAGAGCCTTTTTTAGGATTGGAAATAATTATTTCATCAACTCTTTTTAAAGCGATTTTATAATCAGTTTTGTTACGTATAGGTTTAATTGTTTTCATCTTATTAAATATTTTTTGCGTCTATTTTGTCGTATTCTGCGTGCGTTCCCACAAAGCGTATGTATATTTTTTGTCCATCAAAAAAAGCCAGAACAATAATTCTATACTTATTACCTTTAATATTAAAAACCACCCGGTTATTGCCTACATAATCGGCTGTACTAAAATCTTTTTTAAGTTCATTAATGTTTTTCCATTTAGCATGCTCCACTTTTTTAAACCAAACCCTTAAAGGAATTTCTGAATCCTTATGTTTTTCCAAAAAGCCAATAAGTTTTAAGCGTGAAATAACATGCATAACTAAATACAAATATATTAAAAAGTTCTCTATTTGAGAACTTTTTAATATTTCAAATGTAGTTTGTCAAATTATTTGGTACTTTTAACAATTAAATGCCCGATACAATACATATTTATACCGATGGTGGCGCAAGCGGAAATCCTGGTCCGGGCGGTTATGGTATTGTGATGTTATATAAGCAACATCGTAAAGAGATGAGCGAGGGCTATCGCTTAACTACAAATAACCGAATGGAATTGTTGGCGGTGATTGTCGCTTTAGAATCCATTAAAAAACCGGAAGCCAACGTGATTTTGCACTCCGATTCAAAATATGTAATCGATTCTATTAACTTAAAATGGATTGATAATTGGCAAAAAATAGGTTTTAAGAAAAAAGCGAATGTGGATTTATGGCAACGCTTTTTAAAAATTAGACACAAACATCATGTTAAATATGTTTGGGTAAAAGGTCACGCCGCAAATGTTGAAAATAACCGTTGTGATGAATTAGCTGTAGCCGCTTATAAAACAAGGAAATTGTTGGTGGATGAGGGCTACGAAGCTTCAAAAGACGAGCTTTCTTTAGATTGAGCTGCCGTGAAGTCTGCCAATTAAGTGAGCCTGTCATGCTGACCGCCGAAGGCGCAAATCAGCATCTCTAAAAAGTCACAAAAAAACTTTTTTGTGACTTTTTAGCAATATCTTTATTATGGTATTAAAATGATGAAAAAACTATTCATATTGGCGCTTGTTTTAAGCATTTGGTCCTGCTCCAAAAAAGAGGGGAACGAATCTGCAACTGATAGCAAACGCATTGAGATTACTCCATTTAAGATTAATAAAATTATTCTTCGGGATACTCAACTTATAAAATCCATATTTGTTATAGCAGATAGCGGAAGAATGTCAATTAACGAATACATTGAGAATTGGGGTAAAGAGTATAGTTTTTTAGATTACACACAATTTAACGCATTACGTAAAGCCATGTGGACTTTGGTAAAAAATCCAAATTCAAGAGTTTATGTAAATCCATTAGGAAAAGCTTCATCGTTGCAGGAAGTGAAAGAAAGAGTTGTGCAATGCGGCATGATAGAAGAATCAACTTTTGATGCAGAGGGAAACGAGATTATCCAGTCGAGGTTCAATTGTGATTCCATATCAACGATAAATCATATTAACCAAATTCGTTTTTTCGAGAGTTGGTATTTTAATCCGGAGACGAATATGATTGAACGCGAATTGCTAGGTTATTCGGTTCACGAATTTGTGGGAGAAAAAAATGCATTCAGAGAATTGTTTGATGTATTTGTAAATGACGCAGCATTAGAAAAAGCCCGTAAGTATTACTTTAATAAACAAGCACAATGAAGAAGCTAATTATATTTTCAGTTTTGGCGTTGCTTGTGTTTACAGACTGCGGCCGAAAAAAACATAGTGCGAAAAAATCTGAAGAAGGAAGGATTGAAATTGTTCCGTTTTATCGCAACCATGTTATGGTTCAGGATTTACATCAAATAGATACCAATCAGTTTTTGGTGGAACCTGAAGAATTTCTTAGTAAAGCACAATACGAAATTTTTAAAAATGCGATGTGGTCTGTAATCCGAAACCCAAATTCAAAAACATTTGTCAGCTCATCGGGTTTTATTAAGCCATCTACAATTGCAGAGATGCGCGAGCGTTTTGTTAGATGCGACTCAGTGGTTGAGGTTGATTCTTTAGATAATCCTCTTGGTAAACCTTATTATGCTTGCGATTCCACAACTATTATGAATGGCGTAAGTATGATTTACTTTTTCGAATCGTGGTATTTAAATCCTAAAACTAATTTAATTGAAAAAGAAACTTTAGGGTATTCTGTTTGGAGTTACGTCCCATTTAAAGAAGCCTTTAAAGAAACATTTTTAGTTTTTCGAGATGAACAAGCTGTTGAGAAAGCGAAGAAATATTATTTCGTTGATTAATTCCAATACCCTTTATTATTATTTATAGAGCCAATCACTTTACCTTGTAAAATTTTTCCTGTAAACGGCGTGTTTTTTGATTTTGAAAGAATTTCTTTTTCATTAAGATTAGTTTCTCCGTTTGAAGTGAATAAAGTCAGATTCGCTTTTTCGCCTTCTTCTATTTTCGGTAATTCTATTCCTAAAATTTTATAAGGGTTTGTTGTTAACGCTTCAATTAAATTTTCGCTTTCACCTTTTAAAGCAGTGTTGGCACTTGCAAATGCAGTTTGTAAAGCGATGATACCGTTGTCGGCTAAATCAAATTCTAAATCTTTACACTCTATGTCTTGCGGACCGTGATCACTCACCACCACATCAATGGTTCCGTTCTCTAATCCTTTGCGAACCGCTTCCACATCTTTTTTATTTCTTAGAGGCGGATTTACTTTGTAGTTCGTATCGAAATCTGCGAGAGCAGAATCATCCAGTAATAAATTGTGTGCAGCAACGCCGCAGGTTATTTGCAAGCCATTAGCTTTTGCTTTTTTAATTAACTCTACACTTCCTTTAGTGCTGATAGTTGGTATGTGTAATTTTCCGCCTGCATATTCCAGTACAGAAATATTCCTTTGCAACATTATTTCTTCTGCTAAAGCAGGTTTGCCTTTTAATCCTAAACTTGTTGAGGTCTCGCCTTCGTTCATTTGTCCGCCGTGCGAAATACTTTTATCATCGCAGTGTGTGATGATAAAGCTATTGATGTTCTCTGAGTATTGAAGCGCTCTTAAAATTAATCCCGCATCTTTTACGGGCGTTTTGTAATCGCTGTAAGCAACAGCACCCGCCAGTTTCATATCGTACATTTCCGATAAATCTTTTCCTTCCTGGTTCTGACTTAAAGTCCCGATGGGATAAACATTCACTAAATTATTTTTAGCGCGGTTAATCACATATTCAATTTGTGCTTTGTTGTGGAGTGGGGGATTTGTTCCGCTCAGCACACACACGGCAGTAAAACCTCCTGCAGATGCAGCTTTCAATCCGCTTTCTAAATCTTCTTTGTGCTCAAAGCCCGGGTCGCAAAAATTCGCTTGCATGTCTAACCAACCGATTGAAAGCATTAAACCTTTTTCTTCGATGGTCTTTACATCTTTTGCGTGAATGTCTTTTTTAATTTGGGTAATGGTTCCGTTTTCAATTAATACGTCAACGGTTTTGTTATGGAAGCTGCTTTGGGGGCAGATGATTTTGGCTTGCTTGATTAAAACGTTCATTTATGGATTAGCTCATTTTAAAAATCGAATCAGGGCAATCTCTATGGCTATAAAAGCCAGTGTGAAGATAATAAATAATTTCCAAAGTTTAACATTACCGCTTATTTCCGTTACAGAGGCGGTTAAAGACTTCTCAGCAGCTACCAAATTCTTAAAACTGGTAAGGTTATTATCGGCAATGCTTTTTTCTATGTCTTCATTGGTAAAAAACTCCAAACCCGACTCCAAACGGTTATAATTAAAGGCCACAGCCTGCAAATCTGTACCCTTATGACTAAGTTTATAGAAACCAGGTTTTGTAATCTGGTTTTGCATAAAAACATTGAGTCGGTTATTGTTTACGCGCATCTCCGGAATCACATCAAATTTAGAATTGAGTTCAGTTAAATGCAGAGGCTCTTCGCTTTTTTCTTTCAAAGCGTTTAAACTGATGACTGCATTGCTTTGCGTAAAGAAATATAGAGGCACAGGTTTTAAACTGCTAATCGCCATTTTATAAAGTGTGGGAACAAACAAAGCATGTTTGCAGAAATTAGTGAAGCTTTCATCTAAAGCGCTACTAAAAATAAAAACTTTAGCATTTTTAATTGGGATTTCACTAATCCAGATTTCGCCGTTAGTTAATTTTAAAACAGGAGTAATATTATTTTTTGAACTTAGTGTTGAGGTATAATGTTTACGCACAATAGGCAAATCAATGCGTTCATCAATTTTATCAAATACACCTTCATAAAACCCTGTTTTAAAATCGGTTTTTTCCACTTTTAATCTGTTGGTATCTAAACCCGAAATAGCGTTTAATCCTAAGTTTTTATAAAATTCATTGTAGTTTTGGAGATTCGCTTTCGCTGAAGGAATTATTGTCAAGTAACCACCGTCGTTTACATATTTATTTAATTCGGCATTCAAACCAGAAGAAAAATTTTCAACTTCATTTAAAATAATAAGGTTTGAATTTGCGAATAAAGCATAATCAATCGCTTGCTCACTGTTTTCGTGAAAGCTAAACAAACTGTCGTTTTGCATTAAGGTTTTAAAATGCGTTCCGGTTTTAGCATTGAGTCCGTTTACAACAAGTGTTGAAATATTTAATTTAGAATTGAAAGAGAAAAACAATTCGTCATCAAACACAATCGGATAATCATCAATTTTAAGAGAGCAGAAATTAAAGCCTTCTGTTTTGCATTCAAACGTTAAAGTAGTTTCTGCTTTTGAATTGCCATCGGCATTGTAAGAAGCAATACCGATTTGTTGTTTGTTAATGAATAATTTAATTGTTCCGTTTTCAACAGCCTGATTACTTTTATTCCAAACTCTGATGTTTAGTTTTTGAATAATTCCTTTTTGTTGCACCGGTGTTTCAAACCAACAGGTGTCAATGTAAATATTATTATTGTTGTTGGAGGTAATTGGCACAAAAGTAGAACTGATTAACGTATCCGCATTTAAATTTTTAAAATCAGAAATTGATTTTTGGAAATCTCCAATACTAAACTGACGTAAATCTTTTGCCTTACTTGTTTTCAAAAAATCATTCTGACGTTTTATAACAGATGACAACGGTTTTACTGCCGCCGATATTTTTATATCTGCAATCGCATCCACAATTTCTTCTTTTGATACGAGCCTCTGATGACGGCCTTCAAAATCATTTGTCAACAACATAAATCTATCCGCACTTCCAAAAGCATTTATAATTTCGTTGGCTCTTTTTTTGGCATCGCTTAATAAAGTTCCGTTTTTGTTCAGTCCTTCCATGCTAAAGGAATTATCAATATAAATACCAATGGCTTTATCGCCCGTTTTTATTTTGGCACTTTTATCTACCAAAACGGGTTGCGCAAAGGCTAAAACCATACAAGTAATGGCTAAAATGCGCGCCAGTAAAATTAAAAGCTCTTTTAAACGTGATTTCGACTGACTTTCCTGTTTTAATTCGCGTAAAAACTTTACGTTTGTGAAGTAAACGGTTTTGTATTTCCTGAAATTGAATAAATGAATGATTATAGGAATGGAGATCGCAAAAAGGGCGTATAAAAAGGTTGGAAAGACAAAGCTCATTTGGTTTTAAAATTACTAAAAAACACCGACAAATAAACATGAATTCAACAAATGCCTTAATAGGAAAGAATCTGGTGCTGATTACCTTAGTTGTTATAACGGTGATGAGCATTTTTCAGTTTGTGTTTACCAATAGCAATTTACTGATACTACAAGTAGTAATGGGTTTGGTGTACGCACTATTTAGTTGTTTCGAATACAATAATACCTTTTACAAAGCTATGTTGCCAGTAGAGCGCTTTTCTTATTTCCCAGGAAGTTTTTTCACGTTTCGCGCTCTTAAAATTGGTATTTATTTAACCTTTGCCGGGGTTTTAGCTTTTTCGCCGAGTGGTGTTAGTATACTATATCCAATTTGTTTGGTAATGGGCGTAACTGAAATAATTATTAGTTTGTTAAAGTATTATAAAAAATTATGTTTCGTAAACGTGTACGCCAATTACATTTTAATTGCCCTGGAAGAAATGGAAAAAATTTTCGCCACCGAAGTAGAGCATGTGGAATACCGACATGAAATATTTTATTTAGTAAAGAAAAACGGTAAATCAGTAATGATAAAAACATTCTCTATTCAGGATAAAGATATTTTCATTAATAAAATGAAAGACTGGATTGTGAACAACGATGTGAAGATTAGTGATGAAAGTGCACAGAGGTTGAGGGGGATTAATTAGAATTTTTATTGTAAGCGTTTAAATAAAACCTGCAAATCATCTTCATCAATTTTTTTACCCACACTTGCGCTACCTCGTTCGCCCTGATATGCATAGGCAATTAACTCACCAGTCTTCATGTTGGTAATATAGAGCATAGTATTGTCACCTGCTCTTGTAATAAACAGCTGAGCTTTATTCTCTACATCGGTTTGATCTACAACCATCTTTTTTAGCTCATCACTAGTTTTAACTTCAGCCTTCGTTATATATTTTTTGAACATATCTTCTGTTAGTCCGTTTTCAATTGTTTCTTTTGGGATATAAACTGTAAAAGAACTTAATTTATCTTTTAAAGTATAGTCACTATAAGCATCCCCCAACTCTTCAACCTTCTTCATCTCAGCACACATCATCATAATATTAAGAATTATTTTGTTTGATATCAGATGGAGATCTTTATCAGCACCTATAAATTCGTCTGACGGTTTGGATAAGTTATCAAATTGCATTTTATAACAAATTGACCAAAAGCCACTGTTAACCCGAAGGTCAAGTTCATTATGTTTAAATTTCCTGCCATAATTCAACATAGCGTAACCGCCAATACCAAGGTACATTTTGCAAGTTTTGTCTTTTTTCAAAGGTTCAATATCATTAGCATTTATGTATTTAACTGGAGTAAGCTTCCAGTATTTGTCTACGGCATACTTAACCACCTCATCAAACTCTTTATCATAGCCATTTAAAACATATAAAGTTTCTTTTTTCATTTTCTCCAAATCCTTATTCCTAAATGTAGCTTTAGGAACACACCAGGATTGTGCGATTAATGAATTAACTATAAATAATGCGCAAATAAAAAGGAGGAATTTTTTCATAATGTTTTTTTAAGTATAACAAATTTAGAAAAACGATTCTAAAAAACAAGTCTGTGACTTAGAACAACATCAGACTCACCCTCTTATCCCTCTCTAAGCATAGAGAGGGACGATAAATCCGTTTTTGTTAAAGAAATTTTAATTCGAAACGCGCAGTAGTTCCCCTCTCTATTTTTTAAGAGAGAGGTCGGGGGTGAGTCAAATCACACAAACCCCACGAACCAAAGGTTCGAGATTCTGAATCGTCAGAATGACTTGCGTGTTTCATTTGGAATTTGCCTTCGAACGCTCCAAGTCCGAATAGAGCGAAATCATGTTTGCCTGATTAAAAAATGAACACAAAATCACTATATGTCCATTTTATTCAAAAAAATGGACATATATCTTGTTTATGCCCCGTTGTCGCGGATTTGCAATCATTAGTGTTCGAAA
>JAYTSW010000071.1:0-2526 GCA_043745425.1 Sphingobacteriaceae bacterium
CTCTAATAATCAAATATAGCATTCTTTTTACTTGTTCTTTCACAAATTTTTGGTAAAATTTCTACGATAACAGAATTATTTGCTTTCCCATTTACTCATCATTTTTTTGAAATCAAATCGAGATATTTTGGGCATAATGGTGGGTGTGAATCTCTTACATAAAGAAGATTTATATTATTTAGAAATTATTGTTGAACCATATCCTTACCCAATTAACTATAAAGGGCAATATCATTATCGAAGCGGTAGCACGAAGCATGAACTTAAAGGACTTTCACTCAATAAATTTCTTTTCGAAAAAACGGGCAATCACTGGGAAGCCGTTCCTTTGCCTGATCTAAATGTTAAAGATTTAGATGATAAAGCCTTCGATTCATTTAGAAAGCGAGCGGCAAAATCTAAACGGGAAGAAAATTCTGTTCTTCAAGAATCAAACGATTCTTTACTTCATCACGAATATAGGTCTTCTATATTGAATTCATTGGATTTGAGGTTCTCATAACATTTGGGCGAAAATTTTACTTTTCAAACTGATTTAATAGTTTTTATTGTAGCTACTGATTTCCACTTTCCAGTGTCTATAAGGTATTTATAAAGGGTCATTTTAGAGACTCCTACTTCTTCGGCGATTTTATTAACTCCCATTTTCCTTCTCCATAATAAGTCTCAGCTAAAATTGCTTTTTGCTCCGCTTCTTTGGTTATTTCTTGCCTACGTCCACCTTTTCGACCTCTCGCACGTGCTGCTTCTAACCCTGCCTTAGTTCTTTCCCTGATTAAATCTCTTTCAAGTTCAGCAAAGAAGCCGAAATATTAAAAAATAAGCGACCTTGTGGCGTTGTCGAGTCGATAGCATCGCTAATACTTTTTTTTCATTGAGTTGAGCAACAATCTCCAAAAGATGTTTCAAAGACCTCCCTACTCGGTCAAGTTTATAAACAACTACAACATCGTCTTTCCTAACTTGCCCCAAAAGTTTTTCAAGTTCGATTCTATCTGCCTTTGCCCTTGATGCCTTTTCCATAAAAATCATCTCACAACCCACTTTTAGAAGTGCATCTTTCTGTAAATCAATATTTTGGTCTTTGGTGCTTACCCTTGCATATCCTATTTTCATGCGTCTCTTCGTTACGATTATATATAGTTATTGATTGTTAAATAAAGGTATTTATACTTTGATTATTATACAAATTAGCTATACTTTTAGATTCCTGTGGCTTGCTCTAATAGCATGGTCGATATTTACTCATCCTTTACCAAATTGTCCAATCAAAGGGAGGTTTGATTATACTCTTTAAAACCCATTTAATATGCCCGCAACCTTCTTAACCCAGCAAGAACGAAATGCTTATGAGAAGATTCATTTGAAAGATGAAATGGATATTCTTCAATATTTTTTTCCAACCCAATACGATAAATATTTTTGCAACAATTTATTGGAAAAATCAACTGTATTGCCATTCTCATACAAATTGGACTCATTCGTTTGATGGGATATTTACCTCCAAATTGGGAAGACATAGTGAGTGAAAAATAGTCCATTTTGTAGCTCAACAACTCTATGGGGAACAGACAGAAATTATTTCATTAGGTGAATACACGAGTGCATCAAAAAGTGTGGGGCAATCAAGCCGCCAACTTGACTTCATCAGGTTCATTGAAAGATTTTATTGCCCTAAATTTTGGATATTTTTTCTAAATTCTTCCTCCCAGTCGTTGTTCAATACTTTGGTTCTGGCTTGAAGTAATAAGTGAGTTCCTTTCTTCGTCCATTGCATGAATTGTTTTTTTGAGAATCTTTTAGCTATCACAAAATTCACGGTTGATTCCACAAAACTTGTGGTGATAGTTTCTCCATGAAAAGGTAACGATCACTATAATTAACAATAAACCTTCGATTATTAGAAAAAAATTAGGATACTCTTACCGTTATTTTCGTAAATGTATCAAAAAATGTCAAGACTCTATTTTATACAAAGAATTAGTTGAAAACTCTGTCAGGTACTCTATTTGGAAGAACAAGGTCTATTCAAAGTCTATTATGGCGACCAAAGTGGATTTTCATTAAACCCTTGTTTACCTTACGGTTGGTAACCCAAGGATGAGTATGTCCGTATTTGTCCTAAAAAAAGTAAAAGATTAAATATCTTTGGTTTAATGGCAATAGATAACGATTTACAAGTTTATTCTAACAATGGCACTATTTTATCAGACCTAATGATTGCTTTTTTGTTTGATTTTGCACAACAAATCAAACAAAAAACGGTGGTACTAATAGTATTGAAAGATTGTGGTTGAAAGGTAAGCGGTGCGACGGTTCGCTATGAATGGTTAAAATCTCATCATTACGAGTCTTTTGAAACACTCAATACTGAAGTAGAAGAAATACTAAATCAAATAGGTTCAACTTTTAAAATTGATTTTAATGAAATAGAATTTACCATTTAGATACTGACAGCCTCAAAAAACGATTTATACGGTTTTGGTTTTGTATGAATCATTCTCTGAATTAGGTTGTCAAAAATAG
>JAYTSW010000072.1:0-9306 GCA_043745425.1 Sphingobacteriaceae bacterium
AAAATAGTGATAACTGAATATTATCTACTTTTGCCTCTAAGCTGTAATCTGCTTTTAGTTTATCTATAAGCAAACCTTTAATTTCTTTTTTGTAAAAGGTAAGCGCTAGAAAGGCTATAATAAAAGGTAAAATAAGGAGTGTCGCAAGTGCGAAAAGAATAATTTTTAATTTTCTCCTACTAGTTTTCAATAATTATTTCTTTTCCGTTAAAGCTTTCGCTTCTTTAATATCGATGCGTTGTCCGTTTTTGAAGGCGACAACAAAACAATCTTTAAATCCAGCCTCGGCCAATTTCTTTTGATGTTTAAAGGCTTCAGCTGATGTTTTAAAATTTCCCGACGTATATTTTAAAAAACTCCCCACTTTATAAAAACTTCCGTTTTCAACGTCGCTAAATTTATTGTCTTTCAAATTTAATTCCACATCACTACTTGCAAACTGAACTTTAAATTCAATAATAATATTTCCGCTTTCATTTTTAGTTTCGTGCTTAACTTCTGGCTCTTTAGTTTTTTCTCCCTCGCCGGCGGAAACAACTTCTTTTTCTTTAACAGGTGCTTCTGTTTTTACACTATCTTTTTTCGAATTTTTTTTGTAATTTTCTACTACTTCCTTTACATCTTTCGGTGCTTCTTTTTCTTTTTCTTTTTCTTCAGGTTGTTTTATCCCGATAGCTATCGGGACCGGATTTTTTGGACCATCTTTTATTGGCGTTTTAACTGAATCTTGTTTGGGTTCGTTTTCATCATCATCTTCAACTGTAAATTCTTCCTTAATGGGTTTGCCCGTATTTCCCGCTTCCAAATTTTCATTTTTCAAGGGCTCCATATTTTCAAATTCATCGTTGTATTCTCTCTTCTTTCCTTCTACGTCATCTTTAAATTTGCGAAACCCATTGAAAATACTTGTTGCAATATATTTTTGTCCTTTTTCAGACGATAAAAATTGTTCTTCCAAAGGATTAGTTAAATAACCAATCTCTGTTAAAACACTCGGCATAGCAGTACGCCACAACACCCAAATGCTTTGGCGATGCACACCTTTATCAACTCGCCCCGATTTTTTTGAATACTCCGATTGAATTTTCAAACCTAATTGAGCACTTTGAATTACGTAAGCAGAAGTATAATTACTCATGATGATATAACTCTCTTCACTTTCCGGATCAAAACCTTCGTATTTTTTTTCGTAATTATCTTCCAATAAAATGGCGGAGTTCTCACGTTGTGCCACTTTCATTTTTCCTTCTTCATTTTTTAATCCCATCACATAAGTTTCGGAACCAAAGGGAATAGGATTAATCGTTTCAACAGGAATTTTTTTGCCTTTTTTGTTAGTGAATGTTTTCACTCGCATCTTTCCTGTTTTTTTATCTTTAATCATTACAGGTTTCCCAGCGGCGTTACAATGTATCGAGATAAATAAATCGGCTTTGTTTTTATTCGCAATTTGAGCGCGTTCTTCCAATTCAATAAACACATCAGTTTTACGGGTGTAAATAACTTTTACGTTCGGACAATTATCTTCAATCAACTTTCCTAAACGTAAAGCAACGGCTAATGAGATATCTTTTTCCTTATAAGTAACGCCATTGCAACCTGGATCTTTGCCACCATGGCCCGCATCAATAACAATGGTTTTTATTCCTTTAGGTTCGTCTCTGTGAAAACTTGTTAATGTAACACCAAAAACAAGGCAAAACACGAGCAAAAGCCCTGTTTTTTTAAGGTTTTTTATTAATATCTTACTGTTCTTCACTGACTCTAAATACAAGTATTTAGTAGATTTGTAACTAATCAAAGTTAGCTTAATAGGTTTGATACCTAGACGAAGGGTCATATTAGTTTTCTTTAGGGCAATGTTAATATCTATGCCCTTTTTTAGCATTTCACAAACTGTAACTCCTGTTGCCAGTGATAGTACTGTTAAAGTAGTAAGTTTAGATACCCTCGAAGAAGATGAACCTCTTGACAAGAAGGTAATTTATAACGCCAGAGATTCGATAAGATACGAGGCGAAAAATAACAAAGTGTATTTGTTTGGTGATGCTTATGTTGAATACGGTGAAATGAATCTAAAAGCTGAGTTCATTGAGATTGATAACAGTAAAAATTTAGTCACTGCTTTCGGCACAACAGATTCCACAGGAAAAAAAATTGGCACTCCTGTTTTCAAAGATAACTCGCAGGAGTTTAATGCCGAAAAAATAATGTACAACCTTAAAACAAAAAAGGGAAAAATTTTCAATGTCCTCACAAAGCAAGGCGACTTGTTAGTTTTTGGAAATGAAATTAAAAAAGATAGCACGGATGTGATTTACATGAAAAATTTAAAATGTATTCCTTGTCAGTACGAAGATGCAAAAACAGCTTTCCGTGCAACCAAAGCGAAAATAATTCCGGATGATAAAATTGTAACGGGCCCGATGTATTTAGAAATTAGCGGCGTTCCAACTCCTTTAATGTTACCATTCGGATATTTTCCAAATTCAAAAAAACGACATAATGGAATTTTATTGCCGTTTGTTGGTAATTCTCCCGGGCAAGGTTACTTTTTTAAAGACGCTGGTTTTTATTGGGGAATAAATGATAAAACCGATATGATTATACACGGTGATATTTACTCGAACGGCAGTTGGGGTTTGCGCACTACTAACGATTACAATATTTTGTACAAATATGTAGGTGCTGTAAATTTAGGATATTCTGAATATATTATTGGTGATAAGGATGTGCCCTTGCAATACAGCAAACAAAAATCATATAACATCAACTGGCAGCACGCTCAGGATAATAAAAATAATCCCTCGGTACGTTTTACTGCGAATGTAAATTACATCAATCAAAAATATAATAAGTATAATTCACTGAACTCAGGACAATACTTAGCAAACACTTTTCAATCGAACGTCAATTTTACAAAAAGCACAAAATGGAGTTCGATGAGTATAAATGCGATGGGAAGTCAGAATACAATCACCGGATTGGTAGATTTATCTTTTCCTCAGTTAACATTTAATGTGAATCGTTTCTTTCCATTCAAACGCGAAAGTGCTGTAAAGCCAAATGTGTTTGATAAAATTGGCGTGAATTATTTATTAGAGGCAAGAAATACACTTTCGGGTTACGATTCAATTTTATTTAAAGGTGATATTGAAAGTAGGTTGAAATATGGTGTTCGCCATAGTTTACCAATATCTACAAACTTTAACGTAGCAAAATATATTACAGTAACACCTGCTTTGAATTTAAGCTCGGTGATGTATACTAAAACCACTCGAAAAGAACTGTTATACGCCACGAATACTTTGAAAACAGATACTATAAATGGTTTTACTGCAGGATACGATGCTAATTTTACAACGGCAGTATCCACTAAATTATTCATGGATTACATGTTTAAATCGAAACATATAAAACAAATCCGTCATTTATTAATTCCAACCGTTACGTATTTGTACCGACCAGATTTTGGAAAAGAACAATACGGTTTTTGGAAACAGATTACGGTGGATACTTTAGGCACAAAACAATATTACTCCGTTTTTCAAAACAATATTTTTGGTGGACCGGCACAGGGCAAGCAAAACACTATGAATTTTAATTTAAGTAATAACCTCGAAGCGAAGATTCGTAAAAAAACAGATACCGGTTATATTTATAGCAAAGCAACCATTATACAAAACTTAAGTTTGAGCGGCTTTTACAATTTTGCTGCCGATAGTTTTAAGTTGAGCAATATTAATGTGAGTGCTCGAAATAAAGTATTTAAATTTTTCGATTTGGTTGGGAATGCAGTTTTTGACCCTTACATGTACGATACATTGCATAAACGCGACAGGGCTTTGTATCAATATAACGACAATGGTAAATTAGCACGTTTTACTTCGGCGAATGTTGCTGTGAATGCTGCTTTCAGCTCGAATATGGTAGAAGCTATACGCAATGCAAGAAAGCCGCCAAACATGACTAACGGTGCGGAGAGGGGGGCGGAGAAACCTCCGGCATCTGAAGGCCCTTTACCCTGGAATTTAAATGTGTATTACAATATGAATATTACACAGGCTCATATTGGCGCTAAAATAAAATACGTGCAAAGTTTAAACTGCAATGGCAGTATTAATATCACCAAATTTTGGAAAATTGGTGCTACAAGTGGATACGATTTTACGAATAAGAAATTAAGTTATACGAGCGTCAATTTGTACCGAGATTTAAAATGTTGGGAAGCCCGTATTGATTGGGTGCCGTTTGGTTTCCGGAAAAGTTACAGCTTAACACTTAATTTAAAAACAAGTATGCTGAGCGATGTGAAAATCCCGCGCCAGCGTCAGTGGTTTGATAATTACTAATAGTATTACTCAACCCTCTTAATAGTACAGCCAATAGATTTTGTTTCCTGTTTTGCAGGAACTGTATTTTTTACCACTGCATTAAGTGCGTCTTTTAAATATAACTCTTTAGCTGCAGCAGGATCTTTTACATTATCATCAATTGCACCCTTATACACTAAGCCTTTTGCATTAAACAAAAAACACTGTGGTGTACGTGTTGCGCCAAAAGCGTTGGCTAATTTTGAATTAGCATCAACCGTATAAAAACATTTTAATTTTTGAGCAACATGATATTTCGCCATAGCATCAAAACTATCTTCCTCGGTACGTTGTGCTTCGTTACTGTTTACAATAATGCAACCAATTCCGTTAGCAGCGCAAAAATCACTGTATTCTTTAATGCGGGTTTCGCTTAGTTTTACATACGGACAAGTATTGCATGAAAAAATAACCAATAAACCTTTAGACGTTTTAGCTTCATCTAAAGAAACTTCTTTACCACTCACATCTTTCATTTTATAAGCAGGTTCAGGCATAGCTGAATTAAGTGCTAATTCATCAAAAGCAGGAGCAAGGATAAAAGCAGAACTGATTACTGCTGTGATAACAGTTGCTAAAAGAAATAACTTTTTCATATAGGATGTTTTTTTGATTAATAAAGGTACAAAAATTATGCCCCTTTTGCAATTGTTAAAATGAGCCAAAATTTAATATTTTGTTAATATAAAACTCCCTATTAATAAGCTTGATTTCGTAAATTTGTCCTGACACTTATGGAAGTGATTACCCTAAAGGAGTTTTAACGATTCTAACTTAAAACAATCCTTAACCGCTTTTCAAAATTAATTTATAATAATTATTTTTTTGAACGGTTCCAAATACATACTATTTTTAAGTGACTTAATTCGCAATGGAAATAAAGTGGGTTATGTTTTGCTCATCTTTTTTCTGCTTTTGATTCCTTTCAAATCAAAGGCTCAGGCCGTTTTTAGTGCAGCAGGCACTTACACTCAGGATTTCGGAACAGTTACACAACCTTCTTGGACAGATAATACTACTTATTTGGGTTGGTATGCACTATCTTATCAAATTACAACTGCTGGTGCTGATCCCTATAGAGGAACTACAAATATTCAAACCGCAGTAATTCCTCCAAATCCCGGAGGTTGGTCGGTTTACCAATGTAACGGTGGAACAGATATGAAATTAGGAAGCAGGCCATCAAATAGTTCGGGCGGACCCGATGTCCCTGGATTGGATGGACGACGCGGAATTGGCCTTGGACTCTGTATGCAAAATACACTTAGTGCCCCAATCGCTTCTATAAGAGTCGACTTTGATTGGTATCAATTATCACTCGCTGAGAATGGAAACGAACCTAATAATTTTTTCTTCTCTTATTTCGTAAGTGCCTCTAATCTTATTGGAAGTGATCTTCCCAATAACGCTCACCCATACACCAATGTTGCTGCGGCGAACTATGTGGCTCCTAATAGTACAGCGGCTTGTTGTTCTAGTCAAATTAGTTCATTCCCATGTAATGTCACCGGTCATATTTCAGTTTGTATACCCGTTACTGTTGCAGTTAATAATTTTATTATGTTACGTTGGTGGGACCCTAATAATGGTGGTAACGACCATCACTCGGCTATAGACAATATTAGTTTAATAGCGTATTCAGATAATTCCTGCCTTACTATTTTACCTATAGAGCTTGTTTCATTCGAAGCAAAACATGCAAATGATAAAGTAGAATTAACTTGGATAACAGCTTCCGAAAAAAACAATAATTATTTTACAGTTGAACGCAGCGCGGATGGTGTAAATTTTGAATCTATATCAGTTGTAAAAGGAGCAGGAAATAGCAATGGGATGAGGAGTTATAAAGATTATGATCTAAAGCCACTTGACATTGATGTTGCTTATTACCGTTTAAAACAAACTGATTTTGATGGTACTTTTACCTATTCTAAAATGGTAGCGGTTGGAAAACGAAAGCTGAACGCTAGTGAATTTAGTATTATGCCTAATCCTTCAGAAAATGGTATATTCACAATAGCATCCAATCAAAACGAAATAAGTAAAAATTCTACCGTTGAAATTTTGGATTACACAGGAAGGTTAATTTCGGAAAACGTATTACAAACCAATTCCTCCACTATTGATCTAAGCTCATATTCAAAAGGACTTTATATAGTAAGGATAACATCAGATGATAAAGTCACCAATCATAAAATCATCTATAGATAAATTTTTTGTTAAGCTCAAACTTAGTTTTTTCCTCTTGCATTTTAGGTAAATTTCACTATATTTACTTATATAACTTTAATAGTCATGGTAAGATATTTAGCAATCTTCATTGTGTTGATTTTTGTTTTGAGTTGTTCAAACCAAAAAGAAACCCCCAAAGAAGCATCCAATTTAATTTTTGATAAATTAGTTGGTACCTGGCAATTGGCAGGCGAAGACCAATTTGAACAGTGGAGAAAGAACGATGACGGCTCTTATTCGTCCCGAGCGTTTTCTGTTATTAATAATGATACACTTACCATGGAAGAAGTGAAAATTGTAAGTGACGCTGGAAAGTGGAATTTTATTACTTTGGTTAAAGGTCAGAATAAAGGTAAAGCGATTACATTTACGAGTACAGTTTTGCAGGACACCCTAGTACAATTTGAAAACCCGGCGCATGATTTCCCCCGAATGATTAACTACCGCTTAGCTACCGCGAACAACATGCAAGCCTTTATTGGTGGCACTACGGATACCATTTATTTCAATTTCACAAGAATAGTCAGTAAGTAACATATCCTTTATTAAAACGTTATTGTTTAAATAAAATACGTCAAGGCCTTACTTGGCGTTGATTTTATTTTCAACTTTATTTTATTGGAGAATACTATTCAAATACCTGATAAAAAACCGTTTCGCCCATTTCGTTTTTTACTGAAGACAATACTATGGCTCTTCGGAATTGCAGTCGTACTGGGCATTGCAGCGGTATCGTTGGTTTTTGTTTACGAAGATGAAGTGAAATCCATCATTATTGGCGAACTGAATAAAAACCTGAAGTCGGAAGTTAAAGTGGATCCTAAGAATATTGATTTAACATTTATTAAGTCTTTTCCGAAATGCGCTTTAGAATTTAAAGATGTTTTAATTCTGGAAGCAGTTGAAAAGAAAGAACGCGACACTTTAATTTTTGCCGAAAACATTTTACTGATGTTTAATCTGAAGGATTTGTGGAATAAAAATTATACCATCAACAAAATAAATGTTAACGGAGCAAAATGTAATTTGGGAGTAAATAAAAAAGGAAATCCAAATTATATTTTCTGGAAAAAAAGTGAAGGCAAAGGCGCAGACAACTTGAATTTTGCCTTAAGAGATATCAGTCTAAAAAAAATAGATCTGAAATATAAGAATGCTGAGCAAAAAATTAAACTAAGCCTGTTTTTTAACGAAGCTGTATTCTCAGGAGATTTTGGCGATGATCAATATGCTCTTCAAACGGAAGGGAAGGCACGATTAGAATATTTGCAAGTAAACAAAACCAATTTACTAAAAGAAAAAAATATTAAATATGATTTGGAGTTAGATGTCAATAAAAATAACTACAAAATAAATAAAGCAGAATTAGCTCTCAACCAAATATATTTTTTACTGGAAGGAAATTGTAATTATAAAGACAGTTTAGAAACCGCGGAGTTAAAGTTTAATGGAAAAAACTTGGACGTCGCCTCAGTTTTATCAATGCTACCTGATAAATACGCTTCGCGGATGAAAGATTATAAAAGTAATGGTGTTTTTTACAGTAAAGGTGATATCAGGTATAAAGCTGGACAAAAAATAAATGTGTATGCCGAATTTGGTATTAATAATGCAACTGTAACTTACAAGCAACAAAACATGCAACTAAAAAACCTTAACATACAAGGTAAGTTGAGTATAAGTGAAAAAGATGATTACCTCAATTTGCAAACTGTTTCGGCAGAGTTAGGAAACAATGCATTAAACGGATATTGTTTAATTACTAATTTATCTGACCCATACATAAATTTAAGTGCTGCACTAAATGCGAAGCTGGAAGACATCAATAGTTTTTGGCCCATTGATACCTTACAATATGTTTCAGGGAGTGTTCAATTAAAAGCAGAATTAAAAGGGAACGTCAATGAAATGAAACAATCCGCTTTTTCACCGAATATCAGCGCAAGTGGGTCTGCATCTGTAAAAGACATTAAAACAAAATTTAAGGGTAAGGAAAATGAAATTAATGTAAGTGAAGGAAGTTTCGAATTAAACAACCGTAGCGTGGCTGTAAATAATTTTAAATTATTAATTGGAGGTTCTGATATTCAATTAAACGGAGAGCTTCCAGGCTTCTTAAATTATTTGTTCGACCCGAAACAAGATTTAGTGATTAATGCAGATTTAAAAAGTAATAAATTGGTTTTAGAAGATGTGTTGTATGGCGGCACAAATTCAGGTTCAGAAAAAATAAACATTCCGGCGAATTTGAATTTTAATTTAAATGCAAGCATTGCAAATTTTAGTTTTTCTAAATTCGAGGCACAATCACTTTCGGGTAAAATAGCGATTCATAATCAGAAAATTGTTGCCGAAAACATTTCATTAACAACGATGGATGGAAAAGCACAAGTGAACGCTTTTGCCGATGCAAGTGGAGAATCCATTGCTATTAAAGCGGCATCCGATTTACAAAACATAAATATTACAAAACTATTTTATCAATTTAATAATTTCGGACAATCTACTTTATCAGAAAAAAATCTGAAAGGTTTCGCCACTGCCAATATTAACTTCACAGGTAATTGGTCGAAAGAATTAGAATGCGATTTGCAAAGTGTAACAGCCAATGGAAATTTAACGATAGAGCAGGGTAGGTTAGTTGATTTTAAGCCTCTGGAAAGTTTAGCAAAGTATGTTGAAATGAATGAATTAAAGGATA
>JAYTSW010000073.1:0-9304 GCA_043745425.1 Sphingobacteriaceae bacterium
GTGTACAGGTTTTAAAAACAATAGGCGCAATATGTTCGCTCCAGGTTACGGTTGAAGGCAAAGTGATTTCTTCTTTTTTGTCTTGAGTACAAAAAGTAAAAAGGAGTGCAGAAAATAATAAAAATGAAATCCCTAACCGCATGGTTAAAGATAAGAATTTCTATCAAAAGGTTCTCGCAAAGACGCTAAGGCGCAAAGTTAATAGTTATAGTAAGGTGATATCATCAGATAGACCACTACACCTGTAACGGTAACATATAACCAAATCGGGTAACTAAAGCGCGTTAGTTTTTTATGTTTCTCGCGTTGGTCGGTGAGACCATAATAAAATGATAATAATATCATTGGGAAAACGATTACTGCTAAAAATATATGCGTTAATAAAATAACAAGATAAACAGGTTTAATTCCTGAAACCGTTACAGATTCGGCAGCGTCAATTATTCCATTGTGATCTACATCACCATATTTTGTGTCAGGTATAAAATAATGGGCCGTTACATAGCATACCAAAAATAATGAGCTTAACAAAAACGCTGTGAGATTTAATTTACGGTGTAAAGGAATATTTCTTTTTTTAATGGCCAGCAACGAAAAGATTAACAATATAGAACAACTTCCATTCAGAATGGCGTTAACCATCGGCAACTTAAAAATAAAAGAAGGAATGGTATCCGGCACCGGAACGATATGCATTTGTAAAATGGTTACTGCTAAACAAATTACAACCGTGGTTATCCAAATAATAACTTTAATTGATTTTTCGTTTTTAATTTCCAATACTGAACTCATGATTATATTGCTAAGAATTTCCCTTTAAATTTTGTGAAAACAGTTTGTTCAAACGACAATTTAGCCTCGCAAACAATTTCCAATCCATTCATTTTAAAATTTACTTCCAGGTTTACAATTGGGTTTTGTTTTGGAATAATCATACCTGTGAATTTAATATTATCGCCGTTGGTCATTTGTAATTTCTTTCCAATAAGCTCTTCCAGTAATTCTTTTATCATTTGTATTTGACAAACTCCGGGCACAATTGGTTGGTCAGGGAAATGACCTTTGTAAATATCGTGTGATTGATTTATTTCAAGCTTAGCTAAAATCTGATTCTCAGAAACTTTCTGTAATTCCAGTACTTTATAAAACTCGTCCTTTAACTTAATCATTACTCGTTTATTTTTTCAAGCTCAATAAATAGTTTTACTAAACCGTACTGTTTCAATTTTATAGTGTTGTAATTAGTACTATAAATTGTTTTTGTTTCCTTTTTGTGTTTATTAAACACCCGTTGTTCTATTGTGTATCCGTTCGAATCTTTAAATAAAAACGAATGGTATTTATTGTGTCTCAAATGTAAGACTTCTTTGCCTGATTTCGTAGCAACTTCTGCTGTTTTATTAAACCAATCAATTAACATTATTGCAGTAAAATTACGCACAAGTGCCGAAACTAGCTTTGGCTTGTTAAGGGCATCGAATACAAACACGGGCGTCATACTATCGCCCTTCATTTCAAAATCAAACATGCGCATTCCCAATTCGGTAACAAACACTAAATGCTTGGTGTCAACATGGGTTTGTTTTAAAATAACGAGTCCGGTGAAATGTTTATTTAACACATCAATGGATGCTTTGTATTTAACAGCTTCGGCAGCTGGAATAACAGGCTGAAGATTTGAAGAGTTAATAGTAAGGTTAGCTTGTTTTTTGTAGGAAGCTAGATTGTGATAGGCGCAGGAAGAGAATACTAAACTACTTAACAGTAAAAATATTATCCTGTAATGGCGCATTTTGTGTTTTTAAATTGAACTCCAACGTTGTGTAATCATCATTTGGCTCAATCATATCTAATTTATGAACCGAAGTTACGCTTTTATCGAAATACATGTTTATTTTTTTAAGACTTTCCTTCATGTTTTTTTGAAGAGGAATAAGCTCCAATTTATAATACTTCTCATTCTCAAAATACGCTACTTTAAACTTCTCGGATTTAAATATGTTGCCTTGAACGCACGCCATCATTACATCATTAATCTCTTTAAACACCTTATTGCTATTCATGTCATATTTCTGGGTTTTCTTTTCGTCTTTAATCCAGATTTTCTCTTTATTAATAACAATAAGATACTTGTAAGGAGTACTATATTCCCACTTCAACATATTTTCCTTCTTAAATTTAAAATTGCCTTTGCTTATAATTTTTTCGGAAAGCATGCTTAAATTTTTCTCTTGCGTGAAATCACTTTCGATAGAATTCACGGTTTTACTCATCGCTTCAATTTTTTGTTTTAAAGCAGATGTATCTTTCACCGCTTTAAAATTTTGAGCGATGGTAAATTGAGAGATAAATAGTAGAACGATTAATTTTTTCATACCACAGTAACAAATTCAAATTTCTTTTCTTTTAAGGCGGGAATTAATTTATCCAATAAGCCTGGCATATAGTCCAACCTATCGTGTAGTAAAATTATGGAACCGTTTTTAGTTTGTTGTAATACCCGCTCCAAAATTTTGTTAATATCGCTGGAAGAAGTATCAAAAGAACGCACATTCCAACCAACCGATTTCAAATTGAGCTCTTTTAACACATAAGCGAAGTTTGGCGTAGTAACTCCGTAAGGCGGCCGAAATAATTTTATTTCTTGCCCTGTACAATTTTTTATTTCTGCTAAGCTTTTTTCAATATCTGCCTGTAGTTTTTTCTTTCCCCACATATCAATCCAAAAATGATGAGAATAACTGTGCGAGCCAATAGAGTGGCCCTCACTAACAATTCGTTTTAGAATTGTTTCATTGCCATTAATGTTTTTTCCAATTATAAAAAATGTTGCTTTTATATTGTGTTTTTTAAGGGTGTCTAAAACTTTCGAAGTTTGGGGTTCACACGGACCATCATCAAAAGTTAAAGCGATTTTATTTTCACTTTTATTTAAATAATTTTCTGACTTGAGGTGAAAGTTGAGTCCGATAAAATAAGCGCCTGCAAATTCAATACTTAAATACAGAAACAAAATAATCATTTGTGTCCAATAAAAACACGGCGTGCCAAGTTTGCAAAATATAAACACTAAGCCAATGCCAATAGCGAAAAACGCTGTTACTAAACGATGGTTTAGCATTTTGTGATGAGTGTAAATGAATAATTAATGCCTAAGTAGCCGTTAATAATCAATACAGAATTAATGTTTGTTTTTGGAAATGAATTTATTTTAACAGCGTCAGGAATTTTTTGTTTCTCAATAATTTTATTGGCGGTCCAAATAGCAAACGCCCCCGCCGTATGATAATCTCCACACAACTGTTTAAAATGTCCGGTAGCAGAAGTATTTGAAATTAACGGCTGAACTTCGAGCATGTACTTATCAAAATCCTTATCGCCTGAAAAACCAAACAAGACTAAATCAATAGTATCTAAAGTTTTATTGTGGTGTGATAAGAACAAATTTAATTTTTCAAGTACTTCCTTTGAGCTTTCTGGTTTATAAGAGAAAGCAATACCTTCAATGGCAGCAACTGCATTTTTCTTTTCAGAAGATAAAACAAAAAATGTAGCGCCTTCGCCAAACTGTATGCCGGATGTTTTTCCCTCGTAATATTTATGAGTGTTATCAGCATTTAATTTTTTTGCTTTGCGGTATAAGTCTACATAAATTGGAGTATGTTCATCAATACCGCCAATTAAAATATTTTTCTTTCCTTCTTCTATACTCATTAAAGCATCCATCACGCAGGTATCAAAAGAAAAACCACGGTGCACATAAGTATAATTATATTCTTTGCATTGCATAATTAACGCCACTTGTGAACCCACTGTATTATGAGTGGATTGTATAAAAGAAGTTGGTGTTAAAAATTGTTCTTCATTATTAATTATAGCCAGCAAAAATTTCTCACTATCTTCGAAACAACCTAATCCTGTTCCTGAAATTATCGCATCTACATTTTCAACCCCCGATTCGGTAACTGCCATTCGTGCAGCAGATGCGCCCATTTTAATAGCGCGACCCATACGACGAAGCATATTGGGATTAATATGTTCTTTATAAGAAGGTTCAATAGCTTTATAAAAATCAACTTCAGCGCCATTAACGGTTTCGAAAAAATAATCTTTCTCCGTTGTGTTTTGCGGAGAAATACATCCTGATCCAATTATGTATGCTTTCTTCCCCACTATGCTTTCGATAAAATTAAAGATGAACAATTACCACCGAAACCAAATGAATTTGATAATACATTATTAATTTCCGCATCGGTAACTTTAGTAACAGGCGTCAAACCAAATTCTGCAATTGGTGTTGTGAAATTTAAATTTGGAAATATTTTGTTATTCTGTAATGATAAAACTGAGATAACAGCTTCAACACCTGCTGCTGCTGCAAGTGTATGTCCGGTATACGCTTTTGTAGAACTGAATTTAGGAACATTATTTCCAAAAACATTTACCGTTGCTTTACTTTCTGATTGATCGTTGTTCGGAGTTCCCGTTCCGTGCATATTGATATAATCAATTTGGGAAGGAATAAGTCCGCTCATTTCTAAAGCTTCCTTAATTGCAGTGGTTGCTCCTGTTCCATCAGGTGAAGAGGCAGTTTGATGATAGGCATCATTTGAATTAGCGTAACCTGTTACTCTTGCTAAAGCTTTTCCATTTCTCTTTTTCAATGCCGCTTCGCTTTCAATAACAATAAAAGCACCAGCTTCTCCCAAATTTAATCCTTTACGATTTTCATCAAATGGCTTACACCATTCTTTATCTAAAATCATTAAGGTATTAAAGCCGTTAAATGTAAATTTTGATAAGGAATCCACGCCGCCAACAATAACGCGATCAAGCATGCCGTGTTTTATCATTCTACATCCTAACATCACTGCATTGGCTGCTGAGGAACAGGCTGTAGAAATTGTAGTCACAAAATCTTTTACGCCTAAATAATCTGCAATTTCTTCAGTGCTCTCTCCGCAATCGTGAGCATCCAATACTTCCAAATGTTTTCCTGCGCTTACCATCTCACCATAAAACAATTCTGTTTTACACATTCCGGCAACAGTGGTTGAAGAAATTAATCCTGTTCGTAAACCATCTTTTAAATCTATTCCAGAATTCAATACAGCTTCACGCGCTGCTGCAATTCCTAATAATGAAGTTCGATTTAAATTTGGAGAATGATTGGATATTAAATCCATTAACTGTTCGTTAGAGAGTTTTACTTCCCCTAAAACATATTCGTCTTTATAACGTGTGGTTAAATAATTGACTTTACCGATTCCGGTTTTAGCGGCAGATAAATTCGCATACGCTTCGTGCACATTGTTTCCAATGGCCGAAATCATACCGAGTCCGCTTATAAATATGGGTTGTGCCAACTACGATTTACCTTGGTCTTTTATGAATTGTGCCATTGTACGCACTGATTCAAAAATCTTTTTGCCATCGGCAGGATTTTGAATTTTAATACCATAATGTTTTTCAAGCAATACGATTAACTCTAATGCATCAATTGAATCTAAGCCTAAACCATCACCAAACAAAGGTGCGTCTGGTTTAATGTCGGCAGGTTTTACTTCTGCAAGGTTTAATTGTTCTATAATCTGACCTTTTAGTTTTTCTATTAAAGCATCCATATTACTATTTATAAAATTGGTTTAAAGTTTCCTCGTTGAGAGGGTTAAAATTAATATTTTTAATTGAATCGGAGGGCATTTCAACCAAATAAATAAGGGCATCGGCCATTCCATTATCATAATCCACCCAACCACAAATAGCAGCTTTCGACTCTTGTTGATTTAGTGTTATTTGTGCCTGATTTACCAATAGTTGCGGATTAAAACTATCACAAACAAAAAAGGCGTTTTCGCCAGTGATTTTATGTTTTATGGCTATTTCACCAATTACAATATTGGGTAAAGTATACACAAAAGTTGCCGGCGAAGGCAAATAATGGTTTTTGTTGTTAATACTGTTTTGATAGTGACGATCGGTATCTAAACTCGATGCTTTGTTTGCCATAACGATGGCTATGTTTTCAATTGTATTGCGCAGAAAAAAATCACTTCCTTTTATAGCCGCTTCTGTTGCAATTAAACCAAGTTTAGATAAATTATCCATTTTATGGAACTTAGGATAATTTATTTCCAGATGTTTATACACGTCCGCAAAAAAATATGCCGGTGTGTCTTCGTTTGGAATAGGTATTTCTTTTCCATTCACAAAAATGCTTTTGTTTTTAATTCTGCAATATGATGTGATGATTAGTTCCATTTTATTTTACAAATGAGGCTGCCGCATTACAACCGCCAAATCCAGATGCTGTTTTTAAAATTGATTTTACTTCTGTTTTTTTATGTTCATTAATCATTTCGATGTTTCCGCTCACGCCTTTTTCTGTAAATCCTGCCGATTTAATTAATTGATTTTCGCTTGCTGCCACCAATGTAATAACAGTTTCTAAAACACCAGCAGCGCCGAGGGTATGCCCATAATATCCTTTTAAACTATTAACAGGTACACTTGTTAATCGAGCTCGTTCAAAAGCGATAGATTCCATTTCGTCATTGTAAGGCGTTGCAGTTCCGTGTGCATTTATAGCATCGATTTTAAAATTATTTCCTTTTAAAGTTTGGGATACAGCTTTAAACAATCCGTCGCCTGTTCTTGATGGCCCTGAAATATGATTGGCATCATTTGCAGAAGCACCATTTACAATTTGCATGGATGAAGGGCACAGAATATTTTTATTTTTTGTAATTAAAATAGTGGATACAGCTTCTCCTAAATTAATTCCATCGCGTCGTGCATCAAAAGGTTTACATGGGTTTAGACTTAAGGCATTAAATGATTTAAACCCACTCACTGTAAATTCGGTTACTAAATCTCCTCCACAAACAATAACGTTATCATATTGTCCCGCTTTAATTAAACGTTGTGCTGTTATTATTGCTAATAATCCACTGATGCAAGCGTTTGATAATACCAAAGGTTTATTAACTGTTTTAAAATAATTAGCAATGGCGTTTGCCATCAAAGATAAATAACTCCGCTCTTTCGGAATGTTTTGTTGAACAGTGCTATCCAATAAATCAATATTCCCTTTTGTAGTGGAGTAAATTAATACTGTTTTAGAATCGGCTAAAGAAACTCCCGATTGATTTAAAACATCTTGAATTGAAAGAATACTTAATTTTTCGAGTTTCGTAAATAGAATTGCATCTTTAATTTTTTCTGAAGCGGAATTTATTTTTTGTTCATCAATAATCGACAAACAAAATAATTCGTTTAGTTTTCCAAAATGATGCGACTTAACACCAAGTTGATTGTTAAGTAGGGCCGAATAGTTTTCCTTAGTGCTAAATCCTAAAGGCGAAATAACATTGTGATATGAAGTAAAAACTTCCAAAGCTAAAAAAGAGCTATTAATTTCCGCGGAAATTAGCTTTACGCTTTTCTAAAAATGCCGATACACCTTCTTTAAAATCAGGAGTACCAAAACTCTTTCCGAACTCTTCAATCTCTACTTCGTAACCATTTTGCTTATTGTTATACCCCGCATTAATTACTTTAATGGCAGTACGTATAGCTGTAGCAGACTTAGTAGTTATCTTAGAAGTAATCTCGAAACATTTATTTAATAATTCTTCTTGAGTAGTCACATAATTTGCTAATCCCCATTTGTAAGCATCCTGCGCGTTAATCATATCAGCAGTAACAATCATTTCGAATGCTTTTCCTTTTCCTAAAATTTGGGCTAAACGTTGCGTGCCGCCGTAACCTGGAATTACACCTAGACTAACTTCCGGTAATCCCATTTTTGCATTTTCACTAGCTACACGAATGTGACAAGCTAAAGCTAATTCTAATCCGCCACCTAAAGCAAAACCATTTACAGCTGCAATAACTGGTTTAGAATAATTTTCGATAAAATTAAATATTTTGAAATGTCCTGTTGAACTTAATTGTTTTCCTTGTTCAACTGAATAATCAGCGAACTCTGCGATATCAGCACCAGCAACAAATGCTTTGTTACCTGAACCTGTAATAATTACAGCGCGAATATCTTTTTGATTTTCTGCTTCAACTAAAGTTTCATGCAATATCTCAATCGTTTCTTTATTTAAGGCATTTAATTTATCGGGTCTGTTTATGGTAATAACCAAAACACCATTTTTTATTTCGGTTAAAACACTTTCTGAAGTCATGATCATTTTCTGTTAGATTTTGTTTCAGCAAATATAGGCGTATATAGTAAAACTGATTAAAAAGTTATTAACCCCTTATTGTGCTTATTTCCTAAATGTTAAATAAAATGTGGTGCCCGTATTTTCGTTGCTCACGAACCAAATTTCACCTCCAAATGCAGTAATGATATTTTTAACCATAGCTAAACCTAAACCAGTTCCATTAGATTTAGTTGTGAAATTCGGTACAAATATTTTCTCCTTCATATCATCAGGGATTCCGCTCCCATTATCTTTTACACTGACTAAAACCATTTCGTTTTTAAACGACACTTCAATTTCAATGTTACCGTTTCTGTTTTCAGGTATGGATTGGACTGCGTTTTTTATAACATTATTAAACACACGCAAGCATTGATTTTTATCTGCTAAAATGATTGACGAATCAATTGGTGAAGAAAATGAGATTTGCGTTTGCTCATTCTTAAATAATTCTATAGTGGATTCAATCACCTCCATTAAATTCACCTTCTCTAAATTCACCTTTGGCATTTTTGCAAAGTTCGAAAACTCATTAGCAATATGCGCTAGTGTATCAATCTGCTCAATCATAGAGGCCGATACTTTTTTAAATTTTCCCGAAAAATCTTCTCCACCTTCATTCACCACTTTTTGTAAATACTGCAAATTTAGTTTCATTGGCGTTAAAGGGTTTTTAATTTCGTGAGCAACTTGTTTCGCCATTTCCTGCCAGGCGCCTTCACGTTCTGATTTTGCCAATAATATTGCGCTTTCTTCTAATTTTACTAACATTTGATTATACTCATTTACTAACCTTCCAATTTCATCGTTGGATTGCCACTCAATGGGCTCGTTGCGTTTTCCTAAAGATATTTTTGCTAATTGTTGCTGAACAATTCTTAACGGCTTTGTCACATAAGTCGTCACCACTAAGCCTGTAAATAAACTGACTAAAAATAAAATCACATAAACATTTAATAAAGTAGTGATGTAATCTGACAACCCTTCTTCCAAATCATTTTGACGTGCAAAATAAGGAAGGTTCATATAGCCGATTAAATTTCCGCCCGTATTATATAAAGGTTTATAGAGCGATAGATAATTAAGCG
>JAYTSW010000074.1:0-9303 GCA_043745425.1 Sphingobacteriaceae bacterium
AGTTCTCAAATTAATGATCTAATTTTTGACGAATTAGATAATCTTTGGTTTTCAACAACATCAGATGGCATTGGCAAGTTTGATGGGAAGGTATGTACATACTTTACACAAAAGGACGGCTTAAAGCCATATTTTTTTCCTATAAAAATTTTAGAAAGCAAAAATGGGCAATTTTGGTTTAGTGGTTATGGCGGGGTAAGTAATTATAATGGTACTGCTTTTAAGAATTATGGGGGGAAACAGGGCATAACCAATTTCATGATAAAAACAATTCTTATTGATAAAAAACAAAACCTTTGGATTGGCGCTAAAGAAAACGGGATTTGTAGAATTAATGATACTTCATTTACAAATTTCACTTTTAATAAAATTAATGATTTAAGAATAACTGGCTTGCTACAAACCAATAATGGAAATATTTTTGTTGCAACGAAGGACAATGGTTTATTAATTTATAATGGATTTCATTTTGAAAATCTTACTGAAAAAGAAGGATTACTAAGTGACAACATATTTTCGATTTTAGAAGATAATGAGGGAAATATTTGGTTAGGAACAAGCAAAGGATTATCGAAGATGATAACTAAAAATTTTGCTGATCGTTCCGAAAATATTGATAAACCCCTTTTTAAAAATTATGAATTTACTGATGGGTTCTATGGAGTTGAATGCACTAGAGCAATTTATCAAGATAATCAAAAGAATATATGGGTTGGCACAAATGATAGATTAACAAAATACAATCCTAATGGTGATAAAAATGACAATTTACCTCCAAATATAGTTATACACGGGATAGATCTATTTAATGAAAGTGTTTCTTGGAGTGATTTAAATAGAAATAAAGATACCCTGCTTGAATTAGCCAATGGAGTGTCAATTAGTGATACAAAATTTACAGATCTAAGTAATGATTACTTTCTTCCATTAAATTTAAGTTTACCTAATAATTTAAATAATATTACTTTCCGATTTGTAGGAATAACTACCCTCTATCCCAAAAAAGTGATGTACAAATATATACTTGAAGGCTTGGAAGAAAATTGGAGCAAAGTTACAAATGAAAACAAAATATCTTATGGAAATTTAAATTTTGGCGAATATACTTTTAAGGTAAAAGCAATGAATGCAGATGGATATTGGAGTGAAGAGTTAAAATACACTTTCACAATTCGTCCCCCTTGGTTTCGTACTTGGTATGCGTATGGTTGCTATGTATTAGCTTTTTTTGGATCTATACGTGGTTATATTAGAAACAGAACTAAAAAATTAGAAAAAGAAAAACATAGATTAGAAAAAACAGTTGAAGAGCGAACTGCCGAAGTCGTTGCACAGAAACATTTATTGGAAGAAAAAAATAAAGAAGTAATGGATAGTATTACTTATGCCAGACGAATTCAACAATCTCTAATGCCAACAGAGAAATATTTGGATAGAATTTTTAAGTCCCGAAATAACAAGTCCAAATAAGGTGCTTTTAGCCTTAATTATGTCATAAAGTCGCGTTTTTTAGATTGGCACAATTGTGGTATCTTAAAGTCGGATTTTAAACAATAACAGATGAATTTTTTTAGTGATGGCGACAGGATGCCCTTTAACCCTGCAATTGACGAGGATAGCGACTTTATACCCCTTCTTTCGAGTGAAGATGAAGATAATATGCAGGCCGAAAAATTGCCTGATGTACTGCCAATTTTACCGCTTCGTAATACCGTGCTTTTCCCAGGAGTTGTTATTCCAATTACTGTAGGTAGAGATAAATCTATTGCCCTTATAAAAGAATCTTATAAAGGCGACCGCACCATTGGTGTTGTATCGCAAAAAAAAGATTCTATTGAAGAACCTTCGCCGGAAGATTTAAATACTATTGGAACTGTTGCACACATCATTAAAATGCTTCGTATGCCCGATGGTAACACCACTGTTATTATTCAGGGGAAAAAGCGTTTCAAAATAAAAGATTTTGTACAAAGCGAACCATATCACAAAGCAACTGTTGAAGCGTTTGATGAAGTAAAACCACCGAAAGGTGATAAAGAATTTGCCGCCATTATTTCTAACCTAAAAGAAATATCACATCAAATTATTAAGGAGTCCCCAAACATTCCAACCGAAGCCGGTTTTGCTTTGAATAATATTGAGAGTACAACGTTCTTAATCAATTTTATTTCTTCTAACATGAACGCAAGTACTTCTGATAAGCAAAGCATGCTCGAAGTGCCCGATTTAAAACAACGCTCTATGTTGGTGTTGGCAAACCTGAATAAAGAATTACAAATGCTGGAATTAAAAAACCAGATTCAAGATAAAACAAAACACGATTTAGATAAACAACAGCGCGAATATTTTCTGCATCAACAAATGAAAACCATTCAGGATGAATTGGGCGGAAATAATTTTGAACAAGAACTAAACGAGTTTAAAGAAAAAGCTAAAACAAAAAAGTGGAGCAAAGAAGTACAAACCATTTTTGATAAAAGCTTTAATAAACTTCAACGTATGAATCCCAATGCGGCCGAATACGGAATACAAACGAATTACCTTGAGTTGATGTTGGAATTACCATGGGGTGAATTCACAAAAGATAATTTTGACATTAAACACGCAGAGAAAATTTTAAATGAAGACCATTACGGTTTAGAAAAAGTTAAAGAACGCATATTAGAACATTTAGCTGTTATAAAATTAAAAGGCGATTTAAAAGCGCCAATTCTTTGTTTATACGGACCTCCAGGTGTAGGAAAAACATCTTTAGGAAAAAGTATTGCCCGCTCTTTAGGTCGTAAATACATTCGTATGAGTTTAGGCGGATTAAAAGACGAAAGCGAAATTCGTGGCCACCGCAAAACATACATTGGTGCTATGCCCGGTCGGATTTTACAAAATTTAAAAAAGATTCGAAGCTCTAATCCTGTTTTTGTATTAGATGAAATTGATAAAGTAGGAAATGATTTTCATGGCGACCCTTCCTCTGCTCTATTGGAAGTTTTAGATCCTGAGCAAAATTCTAATTTCTATGATAATTTTTTAGAAATGGATTATGATTTAAGTAAAGTAATGTTTGTAGCTACGTGCAATAATTTAAACACCATACAGCCCGCTTTGCGTGACCGAATGGAAATTATTGAAGTTACTGGTTACACGATTGAAGAAAAACTGGAAATAGCCAAACGTCATTTAGTCCCAAAACAAACGGAAGAAACAGGTTTAAAAAAATCGCAATTAAAATTAAGTGATAAAGTTCTTGAGCATGTTATTGAAAATTATACATCTGAAAGTGGCGTTCGTAATTTAGAAAAGAAAATTTCTAAAATTGCGCGTTACGTTGCTGTACATATTGCAGGTGGAAAAGACGAACCAAAAATCACTGAAGAATCTCTTGTGAAAATTTTAGGTACTGCTCACATAAAAGATAAATACCAAGGTAATGATGCCGCAGGTGTTGTTACAGGTTTAGCATGGACACAAGTTGGTGGTGATATTTTATTTATTGAAACCAGTTTAAGTAAAGGCAAAACTCAAAAATTAACTCTCACCGGTAATTTAGGTGATGTAATGAAAGAAAGCGCAACTTTAGCTCTTGAATTTTTAAAAGCGCATCCTGATATTTTAGGTTTAGATTCTGAAATTTTTGATAATTACCATATTCATTTACACGTCCCTGAAGGCGCTACTCCTAAAGATGGTCCGAGTGCAGGTATTGCTATGTTGACTTCGTTAGCAAGTGCTTTAACGCAACGTAAAGTTAAACGTGGAATTGCTATGACAGGCGAAATTACCTTACGCGGAAAAGTATTACCTGTTGGTGGTCTAAAAGAAAAAATATTAGCCGCTAAACGTGCCGGTATTAAAGAAATTATTTTGTGCGCTGAGAATAAAAAAGATATAGATGAAATTAAATCCGATTATTTAAAAGGACTTAAGTTCAATTACGTATCTCAAATGAGTGAAGTGCTCGAATTAGCTCTACTAAAGGAAAAAGTCAAATAAAACTCCACTATCAAAATTAGCCCTTGCTTTTGTAAGGGCTTTTTTATTATAAAACAATTCTGTATCTTCATAAGAACTAAATAAAAAAAAGAAATTCTTATATCAAACTAAAAGTCATGAGCTGAAAGTGAATAGTTCCAACTAACAACCAAGATAAATGAAATACATCCCTGAACTTACTGGCTTACGAGGGCTTGCTGCACTAATGGTTTTTGTGGCGCATGCTTCAAAAGATGGTTTACTACCTGAGTTTTGGAAAACAAACTATGGAATACAAGCTGTTTTTCTTTTTTTTATGCTCAGCGGTTTTTTAATGGGGCAACTGTATCTCGAAAAAAAATTAAATTCAGATACGCTGAAAACATATTTAACAGCGCGAGTTGCGAGAATTTTTCCATTATACTTAGTTATTATTATTGCCTCCTTTTTTATTTCTAATTTTATTTATGCTGATTTTCGTTACGATTTCAGGAATCCTTTTAATTTTGTTATGGGACTCTTTTTTATTGGCGCGCCTAAAGAATTGTGGACTGTGCCAATTGAAGTTCAGTTTTACTTTTGCTTTATATTGTTCTGGTATTTTTATTCAAAAGAAAAAAGGAATAAATTTATTTTAATCGCCATTCCGATTTTCACTTTCCTACCCGCGATTGCATATATTCTTATCAGGCATCAAATTCTACACAGAATGCCAACATTTTCATTGTTTTTTTTCGCGGGCGTACTTATTTCTATACTTAATAACAAAGGCGTTTTTGAAATTATTAAAAACAAAACCCCGAGAGTTATATCCACTTTGTTATTTCTTCTTGTTGTTATTAATCTTGTCGGAATGCGGGAGGTATTTGGTATTGTTCCAGTGAGCATTTGTTCCCTCATCGTTCTTATTCTGTTTTTTATTCTTGTTACAGTTAAACCTGCCGACTTTTTTCTTTTAAGAATAAAACCAATGCTTTTTATGGGAGAAATTTCTTATAGTTTTTATATGATTCATCGCCCCGTTATGAAATTTTTTTTAGGCTTTGATTGGAGCCCTGCTTTTATAGTTACCGCATCACTATTTACAACGGCTCTAATGTCTTATGTATTATACAAGATTATTGAAGTCCCTGCCCGGAAATTTATAACGAAAAAATTTAGTATACAACAATCACACATTAAAGTTTAGCCAAAAAATCACCAACTCGCTCTTCAATTTCGCGGTTAAAATTAAGCGCGTCATGTTTTTCGAATTTTTCTCCTGTTAGCTTTTCGTATAATTCAATGTATCGATTTGAGATTTCTCTTACCCATTCGTCATCCATTTTTGGGATAGCCTGCCCTTCTTTACCTTGAAATCCATTTTCAATTAACCAACGGCGAACAAATTCTTTGCTTAATTGTTTTTGTTCTTCGCCTTTTTTCTGACGCTCCTCATAACCCTCTAAATAAAAATAACGTGATGAATCCGGCGTATGAATTTCGTCCATTAAAGTAACCTCACCATTATACAAACCAAATTCATATTTAGTATCCACTAAAATTAATCCCATTTTATTGGCAATTTCTTGTCCGCGCTTATATAAAGCCCTTGTATATTTTTCTAACTGCACATAATATTTTTCTTCTACAATACCTTGCTTTAAAATTTCTTCGCGACTAATATCTTCATCATGACCTTCAGAAGCTTTTGTAGTTGGTGTAATTATTGGTTCAGGGAATTTATCATTCTCTTTTAATCCTTCCGGTAATTTTACACCACATAGAATACGCGTGCCTGAATTATAAGTTCTTGCAGCATGTCCAGCTACATAACCCCGAATTACCATTTCTACTTTAAATGGTTCGCACATTTTTCCAACACTAACATTAGGGTGAGGTGTATGTAATAACCAGTTTGGAACAATATCTTTTGTTACATCAAGAAATTTTTTCGCAATTAAATTTAATACTTGTCCTTTATACGGAATTCCTCTTGGCAATACCACATCAAAGGCGCTTATTCTATCACTGGCTATCATAACCAAATATTTTCCATCAATGGTGTACACATCACGCACCTTCCCTTTATAAACTTTAGTTTGCTTTGGGAATTTGAAGTTAGTTTCGGTAATAGCGTTCATAGATTCGGTAATATTCATTTTTATATTTTATTTATTTCAATTCAACATTCATAATTCAACATTCATCATTGATTTATTGTCCATGTTGTTAAACCTTGTTGTGTAAATTTAAATGGCTGCGATTTTCCTCCGAGTTGTTCAATCGCTTTTAATACTTTCATTTTTGTAATAAGCGGACAAAAGAAAAACATAAATCCTCCTCCACCCGCTCCGGAAATTTTTCCGCCTGTTGCGCCACTTTTAATAGCTGTATCGTAAATGCTGTCGATTAAAGGATTAGAAATAGAATGCGCCATATTCTTTTTGTTGTCCCAGCCAAAACTTAATATCTCACCGATTTTATTTAATTCGCCACGCAATAATGCATCTTTCATTTGATGCGCCTGTTCTTTTAAATTATGCATTGCATCAACCGATTTTTCATTTTTATCTTTTACATTTTGAACTTGCTCGTTGATGATTGTAGCTGATAAACGTTGCGTTGCCGTGAAATACAATAGCAAATTCAATTCTAACTCATTTAAAATTTCAGGTTTTAATTGTAATGGATTTACAATAACTCTGTCGTTTGGTAAAAATTCAATATAGTTTACACCGCCAAAGGTTGCAGCGTATTGATCTTGCTTTCCTCCAGACATATTTAAATCAATGCGCTCTATTTCGTAAGCTAAATGTGCGATATCGTAATTTCCCAATGGTAATTTCAACCATTCAATAAAGGCACCTAACAACGAAACAACAATTGTTGATGAAGTTCCTAGCCCCGAACCTTGAGGTGCTTCAATAAACGATGTTAAACGGAATGATAATGATTTTAAATTAAATTGTTTAATAACACGATTATAAACACCAATAAATAATTCAAACCCCTCAACCAATTCTAGTTTTTCTTTTGCGTCTAAAATCAAACATTTATCAGAACCATCAATACAAAATTCTATCTTGCCGTTGTTAAGTGGTTCTAAGGAAGCATAAGCATATAAATCTATTGTTGCATTCAGTATTGCTCCACCATAGATATCAGAATAAGGAGAAACATCTGTTCCCCCACCGGCTAATCCAATTCGTAATGGTGCTTTGCTTCTAATTATCATGTTGAGAGATGTTAAATTATTAATTATAAATGCTATTGATTTTCTATTCCTGCTTTTTTAATTTATCATTTATCATCCAAAATTTATAATTTCTTTATTTCATATTTACATATTGAAGAGGCACATCATAATTTCCTTTACTGCACAATGCCATCACTCTTTGTAAATCATCAATATTTTTACTACTCACACGAATAATTTCATCCATGCGTTGTGCTGTTACTTTTAATTTACTTTCCTTAATATCTTTCAGTATTTTTTTTGATGATTCTGGATCGATACCTTGTCTTGCTGTAATATCTTTTTTAATAAACGGTCCGCTTGGATAATGTGCTTTTTTCTCGTCTAAAGAACGAGGATCTAATCCTTGCTTAATCATTCTGCTGTGAATGGCATCTAAAATTGCATCCAAGCGCATATCGTTTTCTGTTGTAATGTTGATGATTAAATCTTTCTTATTCAATTCAACGGTGCTCTTGCTGTCTTTAAAATCCCAGCGGTTTAATATTTCACGTTTTGCAACATTAATCGCGTTATCGAGTAATTGTGCATCAACTTTACTGCTTATGTCAAATGAAGGCATTTTTTCTTTATTTAGCCACGAATATCACAAATTTGCACCAATTATTGCTTTCGTGTAAATTAGTGTAATTAGTGTAATTAGTGGCGGATTTTTGTTATTGTCAAATTTAGCAAAAAGGTCAAAAAAATAGACCTTTAATTTGCACAATTAATGAACTTTTTGACTCAAATTATTTAGTATTTTTGAGTTTTACCTAAACAAGCGTTTATGACCTCAAAAGCCAATAACCCTTTATTGCAAAGTTGGATGGATGTGAATCCGGGAAGTGATTTTCCTATCCAAAATATTCCTTTCGGTATTTATTCCGATTCAAAAGTAACACATCACGCATGTTCTGCTATTGGCGAACATATTGTTGATTTGTATCAATTAGCAAGCAACGGTTATTTTGAAGCATTAAATATTCCGCAAGAATTTTTCAGAAGCGGAACTTTAAATGATCTTATCGCATTAGGAAAACAAACTACCAATCATTTACGCGAACGTATTTCCGAATTATTACTAACCACCAATAACGAATTACAAAATCATAAAGAATTACATTTCTTAGTTTTCAAAAAACAAAGCGATGTAAAAATGTTAATGCCTGTTCACGTTGGTGATTATACTGATTTTTACAGCAGTATCGATCACGCTACAAACATCGGCACAATGATTCGTGACCCCAAAAATGCATTAATGCCAAACTGGAAACATATTCCTGTTGGATATCATGGTCGCGCTTCCAGTATTTGTGTAAGCGGACATTCGTTTCACCGTCCAAAAGGACAAAGCAAACCTGCCGATGCAGAATTGCCGGTATTTGGTCCGAGTAAATTATTAGATATTGAATTAGAAACTGCTTTTATTATTGGTAAACAAACCAAAATGGGAGATAATGTGACAACAGAAAAAGCTGATGATTATATTTTCGGCATGGTATTGTTTAACGATTGGAGTGCACGTGATATACAAACTTGGGAATACGTTCCACTAGGACCATTCTTAGCAAAAAATTTCGCCTCCACAATTTCGCCATGGATAGTTACATTGGAAGCATTGGAACCCTTCAGAACAAAAGGCTATACACAAGACCCAAAAGTATTACCGTATTTAGAATATCAAGGTGATAGAAATTTAGATATTAAATTAGAAGTGATTTTAACGCCTGAAAACGGAGAAGACAATAAAATTGCTGCCTCCAATTACAAATACATGTATTGGACGATGGAACAACAATTAGCACATCATACAATTAACGGTTGTAATATTAATGTGGGTGATATGATGGCAAGCGGTACTATTAGTGGCCCTGACCCTAGTGAGTTCGGAAGCATGATGGAATTAACCTGGCGCGGCACCAAACCAATTACTTTAAAAGATGGCACCGAACGCAAATTCGTGAACGATAATGATACCATCACCATGAAAGGGTATTGCGAAAAAGGTTCTTTAAGAATTGGTTTTGGTGAATGCAAAGCAAAATTATTACCTGCAAAATAGATTAAATTAAGATGAGCACTTACACACAAATTATTTATCAGATTGTTTTTCA
>JAYTSW010000075.1:0-2518 GCA_043745425.1 Sphingobacteriaceae bacterium
ATAAATTATCGTAAAGTATTATTTGAGAAATAATTAATTTCTCCTCTAATTTTTTTCGGGAAAATTACTGGTGCCAAGCGTGATAAAATGGTGATAATAGGGGAGAGTATTAAAATTGCTGTTGGTAAAACAATACCAAAAATCCTAACTCTTGACCTGCGTTCATTACTATTGGCGGTTCCTTTCTTAGAGATATAATTGGCATAAAGTGGAAACAATACTTTTCCTCTGCCTTCTAGTAACATTAAATTCGATTTAATGTTTATCGCTCCGCTTACAATAAGTTCCTCTTGCTGTCCAACGTATTCCCCACTTATTAAGTGAGATTGAATTATGGCTCCAAATTTCCCGGCATTTGCTTTCAAATCATCGTCAGACACACCATATTTCGGAAAAATGCCCAAAAACTTATCCTGAATACCTCCTAAGGCAAACGCGAAAACAGTTACTAAACTCACCAAATTAGCTGATTTATCTACGAAAGTGATGTTGCCAACTAAGTTAGCACCTAACTTTTTTAAATGCATTTTCATCTTTTCTTGTGCATTTAACCACATATTACGACAAGCTAAAATGGTAATTACTGGTTTATTTCTTAGTAATTTTTTAGCCTCAATAGTTTGTAAAAAAGAATTTATCGGTTGACTTATAGATAAAAACCAAGGCTGATATGCGATAATGATTAGGTCAAAATGTGCATCAGGATCAAATGAAAATGGTAAAAGTGGACATGGAACTCCTTGCACCGTTTCTGGAAAAGCATCAAAAAATTGCATGTAAGTCCATGGAAAAGGAAATGCTTTTTGTGGTTGTATTTGCTCGTATTGAATGTTAACGTCAGCATCGTTTTCTAGGTTTTGTAACGTAGCTTTTACTGCTTTGTTCAATTGGCCTGATTGTGTAAAATAGATGACAAGTATATTTTTCATAGCGTTTTTCATTCAGCAGATTCAAGAGCTTTGAATCGAATTATTTTCCAAAGCAAATTTCGGTTTAAAATTGAAACAGCAGTTATAATTCCCGAAAATAATGCTGCACCAACACCAACACAAACTACATCTTGACCGGTTAGGTACAAGTTTTTGTAATTGGTGCGTGGACGTAATTGTTTAAGGTGAAAGCGTTGAGGTGAATGTTCTAAGCCATAAATTTCGCCATGCGTATAATTGCTAAAATGTGCTGTTGAAAGTGGCGTCGATAATTCACAAACTTCAACTCTTCCTTTTACTTGAGGTAAAACTTCGTAAAGTTTTTCTAGCAATGAATTTTGAATTTCTTGCTTTACCAACTCATAATCTTCACCTCGCTTTTGCCATGGTTTGTCGGCCCATTTTGCTACATGACTATAACGACAAGAATCTACAACTTGTATGGTAGCTTTATCGGGATGATTTTTTTGCCACTCAGGATCTTTTGCGGATGGAAATGAAAAATAAGATAGTAAAGAAGCATATTTTTTATCCGTTAAATGATGATCAAATTTATCATCTAATTTATAAGTGTCGTAATGCCAAATATTGTGTTTTGGTAAATTTAATTCTTTATCGGATGCATTTAATCCCACATATAAACATACATGTGCAACAGAAGGATCAATTTTATTTAGCTCATTTGTGTTTTCAAATTTTTTATTTTCATCAACGATGAGGTGGTTAAAGGTATTGGATGCGCCTGCATTACTGATAATTTTTTTACCGTAAATTTTATCGCCATTTTCCATTTCTACACCGATAGCCATATTCTTTTCCAGAATAATATTTTTTACAGTTGCTTTAATTGCAATCTTTCCATGATTATTCTCAATAACATTCGACAAGCTTTTATGAATACTAGAAGCGCCTCCAACAGGATAATTTCCACCTTCTAAAAAATGTTCAACGATCATTGCATGAAGTGCGAAACTGCTTTTTTTAGGAGGTAAACCATAGTTGCCACATTGCGCACAAAGTACTGCTATCAGTTTTTCATTAGTTGTTAATGCACTTAATACTTCGTAGGTTGTTTGATTGGAATATTTATAAAATCCTTTTCTTAAAAAATAGCCTACTGATTTGCTCAACCAATTTGGCATTGTCTTTTCAGAGAAAAACATTATCGATCTTCCTGCAATACTTTTTAATAATTTATAATATTCGCGAATTGCATTTTCGTCATTTGGAAAATAATCAATCATTTGTGCTACTTGATTATCGTATCCTTTTTTGAAATTATAAGTTACACCTTCAATAATGGTTTGATCGTAAACATCACCCATCTCCGCCCACTTTAATTTTCCTTCTGAAACATAATCGAACGCTTTTTTTAATAATGATTCTGTTAAATTTACTTGACCAACGTAATGAACACCCACATCCCAAACGAAATTTTTACGCTTGAAGGTATGTGTAAATCCGCCAATCACATAATGCTTTTCAAGAACTAGAACTTTCTTTCCAGCCTTAGCCAGCAAAACAGCCGTTGTAAGTCCGCCCATTCCTGATCCAATGATGATGGCATCATAATGTGAATTTTTAAGTTC
>JAYTSW010000076.1:0-2518 GCA_043745425.1 Sphingobacteriaceae bacterium
CTGGTTTATCAGATGTAACTTCAGGATGCATAGAGCAAGTGTAGCTAGTTGCTTTTGAGTCTGCTTTTTTACACATATCCATTTTGCCGGTCATGTCCATACATTCACCTTCTTTCATTTTCATTGTTTTGCCATCTTTCATAACACATTCGCCATTTACCATACATACTGTGCCATTTTTCATGGTCATGTCCTTATCCATTGGCATTGTTACCCCATCTTTCTGGTGCATCATTTTTCCATCTTTCATCATACAGCATTCTTTAGCAGTAGCAGATTTTGTTTTAGTTTGTGCAGATGCGCTTGTTGTAGAAAAACTCAGAACCATTATTAGTAATGAAGCAAATACAGTAGCAATTGTTTTTTTAGTTTTCATAATTATTGTTGTTAATGATAAAATTTCTTCAGTTCCGCTGTTGATCGGTTCTTCAGTATTACTGTCGCCTAATAAATTATATTTCAAATTTCTATTTAATAGAAATAGCTGACTATGAGTTTCGTCAGCAGGAGGGATGATTTTTGTCAGTATTTACCTACAAATTGCATACCTTAAGATAACGCAATATAACTGCCATTTATGGACATTGCGTTACACATTTTGGGATAATAGTTGTAGATTTTCAACGTATTAAATGATTTATTCCTCTTAATAATTTAAGTTAAGTCCAAATCCCATATCGCTATCATAATGAGTTTTTATGCCTAAATTTCTATTCAAAATATTTCGTAAATCAACCATATTAATTAATTTAATCATTCTCCTTAGCACTTTTGTTCGCAATGGAATTTATTTTTGTTTCTCTCAATCTGTATTGTAGAATGCGAAATATTAAATTTATGATGCAACTCCTCTTTAATACTTTCATAAATTAAATCGTTTTCTACAATTTCAGGAATTATTAAATGAACCATAAGTGCTGTTTCTGAGGTGCTGATCGCCCAAATGTGCAAGTCATGAACATCGGCAACACCTTTTAATCCTAACAAATATTTTTTCACTTCATTTATATCAATGTCTTTTGGAACACCATTTAATGTCAGCCTTAATGATTCTTTCAGCAACCCCCATGTTCCAAAGATAACAGCCACCACAAGTACTAAACTGACAATAGAATCTAACCAATACCATTTTGTATAAATTATTACTATACCTGCAATTACAACTCCTAAAGAAATCAAAGCATCTGAAGCCATGTGGAGATATGCTCCTTTTGTATTTATATCTTTTTCTTTGTCTTTCATGAACATAATTGCGGTAACTGAATTAATAACAATTCCTATTCCTGCAATCACAGCTACCGTTCCCCCTTCAATTGAATGGGGCTCTGTTATTCTCATTATTGCTTCATAAGCAACCGCTCCTAAAGAAACAAGCAAAATACAGGCGTTCATAAAAGCTGCCAGTACAGTTGATTGTCGGTATCCAAAAGAATATTGTTCGTTGTTTTTTTTCAATGCGAGTTTGCTCGCAAATAAAGCAAGGGCTAATCCTGCAACATCACTCAAATTGTGCCCTGCATCTGCAAGAAGGGAAAGTGAATCTGTAAATAATCCTGCAATTGCTTCAATTATGACAAACGCAGAATTAAGAATTATTCCAACTATAAAAGCCTTTGTAGTATTTGAAGGAAAGCTGTGGGAGTGATTATGTTCGTGGTCGTGTGCCATATTAATTATTTTCAATTGGTTTACATAGTTTTTGATGTTGTTTTTATTATTTATTTAACCCTACTACCATATAACTCATAACGTTGTTTCTTTTTTCAATAAAAATAAAATTTACATTGTAGTTATATTCACGAAACAGTTTTATATAAAAATCCATAAAAAAAGTGTCGGGTAGCATATCAGTGTCTATTCGTTTGTACCAGTCATTCCTTTTAGCTTTATGCGCAGAAGCATCAACATTGTACATTTTTTCTAACTCATTAATATTTGGAAGAATATTTAATATGATTATAGCCTCGTCTTTTAATACTCTAAAAACATTAGGTAACATTTCAAAATGTTCACAATAATCATCGCCAAATATACCTTGATGATTGTCAACTACAACTAAATCAAATTTTATTGTAGTTTCTTTAATTTCTTTATATGAATCAGTAATTTTTATTTTTGCTTTAGGCAAATTTTGTTTTAGTGAGTCTTCACAATCAGCAGCCCATTCCCAAACATGAAGCTCTTTTACAAACTCCTGATAATTCATAGTGTGGTATTCTCCTTTGTAACCAAAAACTTCAAGCCCCGTTTCAAAACTATTATAGCCTTTCGCTTTTAATTTTTTAAATATTTTATCTATCGGACGTAGCTTGAGCTTGCGTAAAATGATTCTTCTAAATTGTTTTAATTTCTTTATCATATTAAATGCTTTTTGCGATTTTTTCCATTGCCAAATGATTTCCACCAAACCTACAAATTGCGTCACAATGCTTTCTTAAATCAGAAAATAATATGTAGTTAATTTTAGTTTTAATACCTTTGATAGCAGGACGAGATAATTGTAGACATACATCTTTTT
>JAYTSW010000077.1:0-2506 GCA_043745425.1 Sphingobacteriaceae bacterium
AGTAGATAAATATTTTGGTTCAATTAAACCTTGTCCCGAAGTTAAAAAAATGCGTACTGCACCTGTAATTATACCGACTGATAAATACACAGCATATAAAGACAGAACTTATTTTCCTTTAAACCTTCGTGTATACCCAACAGTTGGTCAATATCACCGTGATGAGCCGGCATTAGATATTTTAGGAACAATGATGGGAAGCGGAAACAACTCTATCTTCTACAAAAAATTCGTAAAAACAGAAATTGCCGCTGATGCAAGTGTAAATCATCGTTCAGAAGAATTATCTGGTGAATTTTCTATTCAGATTTTCGCTTATCCGCCAGAAGATTTCAATTTGGAGAAACTATTTACAGATTTAGATAATAAAGTAAAAGAAACTATTGATGAATTTGAAAAAACGGGAATTACTGATGATGCTTTAAACAGAGCGAAATCAGAAATTGAAACAGGTTATTTAGGAATATTAGATGGTGGTGTGCAAGGTAAAGCTGGAATTATTTCAGAGTGGGAACGATTATTAGGAAAAGGTTATACCGTATCTGATGAAATTGACCGTTACAATAAAGTCACCAAAGAAGATATTGCTCGCGTATTCACAAAATACATTAAAGGTTCGGGAGCTGCTATTTTAAATACATACCCAATCATGAATCAAAAAGATTCTGTAAAATCAACTAATCCATACGCTAACATAACTATTCCTACACCTGCTGAATATTCAGGATTAAGTTATAAGCCAAACCCAGATAAATTTAATCGTGCTGAGCGTCCTGTTGCAGGAGCAGTGAAACCAATTAAAACGCCAGATTTTTTCCAAACCAAATTAAAAAATGGAATGGCGGTTATTGGAACAAAAACTACTGAGAGTCCAATTATCAGTATTGTAATTACAATGGAAGGTGGAAGCTTAGTTTTACCTGCTGATCAATTAAAAAAATTAGGTGTTGCTGAATTAACTGCAAACATGTTAGGCGAGGGTACTAAAAATTTTACTACAGAGCAAATTGCTGCTGAAGAAGAAAAATTAGGAAGCTCAATTAACTTTAGCGCTAATAAAACTCAAACTTCTATCAACATCAGAACTCAGAAAAAGAATTTAGATGCCACTTTAAAATTATTAGAAGAGAAATTATTAAATCCTGGTTTCCGTGCTGAAGATTTTAAATTAGCTAAAAAACAATATAAAGAAAGTGTAAAGAACTCTCAAACCAGCGCTTCTTCAATTGCACAAAAAGCATTTGCATTTGCTATGTATGGAAGTTCTGTAATGGGATTAGAAGCTAATACAAAAACCATTGACAATATTGAATTGCAAGACGTAAAAGATTATTATAATAACTATTACTCTGCATCTGTAGCTAACTTAGTTGTTGTTGGTGATATCACAGAAGGTGAAATTTTACCGAAGTTAGAATTCTTAAACAAGTGGACTAACAAAGAAGTAAAAATTCAACCAATACCTGAACCAGCTGCTTCAACTGAGCCTCAGTTTTATTTACAAAACAAAACGGCTGCACCTTCTTCAGTTATCATTATGGGGTATCCTTCAATTAAATTCGACGCTACTGGAGATTACTTTAAAAACCGTGTTGCTAACTTCGTATTTGGTGGAGCATTTAACAGCCGTTTAAATTTAAATTTACGTGAAGATAAAGGTTACACTTACGGAATCCGTTCAGGTTTCCAAGGTGGTAAATACAATGGTTTATTTACTATCAGCGCTTCAGTAAAACGTCCGGCAACTGCTTTATCTTTATTTGAAGTAACGAAAGAATTTAAAAATTATCAGGAGAATGGAATTACTGAAAAAGAATTAGAATTCACTAAAAACTCTTTATTAAATGAAGAAGCTTTACGTTACGAAGCGCCTTTTCAAAAAGCAATGTACCTTTCAAACATTGTTAAATACAATTTGCCAAAGGATTATACAACTCAACAAAATCAAATATTAAAGAGCATGACTAAAACTGATGTTAACGCTCAGATTAAAAAATACTTTGATATTAATAAAATGACAACTGTAATTGTTGGTGATAAGCCATTAATTGAAGCTCAGTTAGAAAGAGCAATGAAAGACGCAAAAACTAAAGAAGAATTAAAAAACGTTAAATTAAAGAAGATTTCGGTCGACTAAATTGTGCAATTGCACGATTATTGAGTCTTAATATTAAACTGAAACATATTTTATGAAACCATTCTTAACCATAACATTAGCTGCTTTAAGTTTTATTGCAGTAGCGCAACAAAATCAGGTTCTAAACTCTTATAATTATTTAAAGAGCAAGGAATACGAAAAAGCAAAAGCCGCAACAGATGCTGCTGCTGAAAATGAAAGCACAAAAGGTTCTGCAAAAATGTTAATGTATCGCGGACATGTTTATCGCGCTATTTATTCTGATACATCTGCTAAAGTAAGAGCTCTTGATGGTGATGCTGAAGAAAAAGCGCTGGAAGCTTACATGGCTTGTTTGAAAATTGATGGGAAAGATGAAATTTATAAGCC
>JAYTSW010000078.1:0-9208 GCA_043745425.1 Sphingobacteriaceae bacterium
TTAAAATATGACGAACATTTGCTGAGTCGGCAATTGATTTAATTTTTTCAAGTTTATAAATTTTAAAATAAGCGCCTTCGTTATACGGACCGTAAACAGTTCCTGCAGGATCTGTATAAACAGAAGAGTCGCGAATAATCATTGTTTTTTTATTCAAATCACTAATGGTTACTGTTCCGCCTTCGCTTTCCTGCGCGATGTAAGCTGAATCTTCTTTTGCTGTTTTTGTTTTGAATTCACCCGCAACGCGATTAGCTTCTTGCTCAAGATCTGTCATGTCTTTATCACTTGGCACCACATCAAAACTTACGTATTCAATGTTACGTGTTGTTTCGTAGCTCTTAAATTGATATTGGTGATCGTTATAATATTTTTGAATTTCATCATCATTAACTTTTACAGCTGAATCGGAAACTGAAGAGTAACGTTTAACAACGAATCCTACATTCATAGTTCTGTTTTGTGCTACGTATGCTTCTTTTGCTTCAGCTTGTGTAATGTATAAACCTTTTTTAATTAAGGTTGCGTATTTTTCTGCTAAACGAGATTCTGCAATACCAGTTTCTAAGTTTAACCAAAAACGTTCTGCTTCCGGATTCATACCATTCACCCACTGATTTAATTTTATTAAATCTAAATTTCCATCAGGCGTTGCAACTACTTCGTGAACACGGCCGGTATTTTTATCGGTTAACTGTTGTAATACCATTTGATGAGGGTGAACCAACATCATATCGTATAATTCATCTTCAGAAACTGAAACGCCTACTTTTTTATATTCGGGCTTTATTACTTTTTCAGATACAAACTGGTTCCAAACAATTTCATTAATCTGAGTACGCATAGCGTCATCAACATTAGCATTCGGATTATTTTGCATAACCATTGCTATTTGCTCATTTACTTTATTCGAATATTGCGTATAATCAATATTATCACCTGCTATAGTACCAACGGTTGTGTTTCTTGAACCGAACAGCGAACTGCCCGAACCCAATAAACTTTCGAGAATAAAAATAGCTAAGGCTAAACCAACTAATCCCACCAACAAACCGGTGCGGCTACGAATGCTTTCAAGAATACTCATTTTATCTAATTTTTAAGAAGTGCAAAGATAAAAGAATTAGTGAAAAACGATGGGTTTTTAGAGAAAAACGGTCAAAAATCTAGTTAAAGCCATTACTCTCTGAGGTAAGGTGAAGGGCTTGAAATGGCTTTTTACCGCGCAGGTATAAAATTTCGCCCGGTTTTAGTTCATTTTCGGGCTTTAGGTGGTTGTTTTTACACAAAATAGTGAGTTTTACACCATGAATCTGTGAAATTGACCTTAAAGTCTCGCCTTTTTGAACCAAATGATAAGGTTCTTTAGCTCTATCCCTTTTTGACTCTAAAAACAGTTTTTGTCCAATCTCAATTTTATCGCCTCTATTAATATCATTGTATTCCATTAATTTCTCTAATTCGATATTAAATTCAGAAGCTATTTTAAAGAACGAATCGCCTTGTTTAGTAATTATAAATTTACCTCGATTAAAACGATAAACTTCTCGTATGTCTAATTCAGGCGTGCCTATTTCCATACCCGGAAACTCAGGTCTTTCTATCAAAGGATGCTTATCTAATTCGTGTAATTTATATTTCTCAATAATATCTATTAAACGTTTGGCGTATTTTGGGTCGGTTGCATAACCTGCTTCCTTTAAACCAAAACACCAGGCTTTATAATCGGTTACAGGAATGTCGAATAAAAAGGCGTAACGCGGACGGGTTTTTAAAAACAAACTATGATCGGTGTAGGATTCTAAAACCGATGTATATTTTCTAAAACATTCTTTTTCTTCTTCATCATCTTTCGAATACGAATCGCCACTCCACTCTTTTTTACATTTAATTCCGAAATGATTATTTGCGTTTTTAGCTAATTCACTATTCCCATTAGCGCTCTCAAACATAGCTTGCGCTAATACAATACTGGCAGGAATTTTATTTAAGCACATTTCCTTTACAGCATCTTCCTTAAAATTTTCTATATAATCTTTAGGCGATAATTTTTGTGAAATTCCGGTATAGTGAAATAACCCTACTAGGATAAAAACGGAAATTATATGGGATGTAAATTTCACTTATTTTTTTTTGCTCTATGAGCTTTTCGTTTTTTCTTTAAACTAGTTTTTTCTTTTTCCGACATCTTTTCGATAGCGGCACTAAAAGCCACAGGCGAAACCTTATGAAAGTTGTCGGACACGAATTTATACGTTAAAACGGGATAAACGTTGTAACATTCTCGTAAAGTCCATCCTAAACCCTTCTGAACATAGTATTCCTGAGCTTCTAACTGGGTTGAAACCAACGAAATAATGGTTTTAAACGTGGGGTGTTCATTCTTTGTTCGGGCATAATAAAGTAAGGCAACCATGGATTGTCGGCGTAACCAGGGATTCTTATCCTTATTCCACTTTTTAAGCGTTTCTAAAAACGAATCTTTTGTCTCATCTATTTCTAAAAAACGAGTTAATAATTTTGAAAGTCCGTCGGAGTGCCCCCAATTATCTACATGTTTCACCCAAGGAAGCATGGTTTTACATAATTGTTTTTTATCTGCTTTTTTAAAATGGTATTCTGCTAAAAGTAATCCCGCACTCTTTACTTCATAAATATTGCTTTGTGTAAATGTGGCATTCATAATTTCGAAAACTTCATTGCCTTCTATCTTCAGGTCATATACACGTTTTGCCAATACTTTTTGCGTTTGTGTTCCAACGCCAATAAATTTCAACCGAGAACCCATGTACCTTGCGATAGCGGATAATTGTTGTTCGCTTAATTTTGAAGCATTGTTAATTAAGCTTTGTTGTATGTGATTTATATATTTATTATTATTACCCATCAATTAAGGCAAATTTAAAAAATAAAGAAGCAGATGCAAACATTGCTTCATAATAAAATAAACATGCAAAAACTCTTACTATTTTTTTCGGCATTGTGTTTTAGTTTATCAGCACAGGAAGTTTTAAATTTTACTTATCCTGTAACAAAAAAAGTAAAACAAACGGATGATTATTTTGGAAAAAAAATAGAAGACCCCTACCGCTGGCTCGAAGATGATAATAGTGCTGAGACAAAAGCTTGGGTGACTGAAGAAAATAAATTAACGTATTCCTATTTAGAAAAAATTCCTTTTCGCGAAAAAATAAAAAAACGGTTAACCGAAGTTTGGAATTATAATAAAGAAACGCCTCCATTTAAAAAAGGCGATCGTTTTTTCTGGTATAAAAATAACGGCTTGCAAAATCAAAGCGTACTGTACACACAAAAAGATACATGTTGCGATAAGGGTGAAATTCTATTAGACCCGAATACCCTTTCAGCCGAAGGAACAACAGCATTAAGTTCTATTTCTATTTCAAAAAATTCGCAATACTTGGCTTACAGTATTTCAAAAGCAGGAAGTGATTGGGCTGAAATTCATGTGATGGATATCTCCACTAAAAAAGATTTACCGGATGTAATTAAGTGGGTAAAATTTTCGGGAATGGCGTGGAAGGGAAATGGGTTTTATTACAGCAGATACGATGAACCAAAAGCAGGAAATGCTTTAACCGCTAAAAACGAATATCATAAAGTCTATTTTCACACCATTGGAACAAGCCAAGATAAAGATGTTTTAATTTATGAAAGTAAAGAGCATCCTAATTGGAATTTCAGCGCACAAACCACACACGATGAACGTTATCTTATTCTTTATACCAGCGAAAGTACAAGTGGCGAAATGGTAATGGTAAAAGATTTATCAAAAGGTAACAGCGAATTTGTAAGAATAAGTGAAACCTTTCAATATGATTTTGCCGTTGTAGAAAATATTGGTTCTAATTTATTTGTTCGCACCAATTGGTTAGCCCCAAAATATAAATTAGTGAAAATCGACATGAACAAACCACAAGGCGATAGTTGGAAAGATGTGTTGGGAGAAAAAGCCGATTTACTGGAAGAGGTTCAGTTTTGTAACAATAAAATTATTGGTAATTATTTAAAAGATGTATCGTCACATTTATATATTTTCAAACTCGATGGAACTTTTGAAAAAGAAATTCCGTTGCCAGGGATTTGTAAACTAAACGGAATAAATGCAAATCGACCTGATAAATCTTTCACTTATTCTGTTGCGCAATTTATTTCGCCGCCGAAAAATTATTTGTACCACTTTCCAAAAGATACTTGTATTGAAATTTTCAGACCGAAAGTAGATTTCAAATCAGAAAATTTCGTTACAGACCAAGTGTTTTTTGAGAGTAAAGACGGTACAAAAATTCCAATGTTTATTACACACCGAAAAGATATGGTGTTGAATATGAACAACCCTTGTTTTTTATATGCCTACGGTGGATTTAATATTTCCTTAACGCCTGGATTCAGCGCAAGCAATGCTGCATTTTTAGAAGCTGGCGGGATTTACTGCGTGGCTAATTTACGTGGTGGTGGTGAATACGGAGAAGATTGGCATAAAGCCGGAACTAAATGTCGCAAGCAAAATGTGTTTGATGATTTTATTGCTGCTGCTGATTATTTAGTTAAGAACAGATATACTTCGCACGAAAAACTCGCTATTCATGGACGAAGTAATGGTGGTTTATTAATTGGTGCCGTTATTACGCAACGTCCGGACATTGCAAAAGTAGCATTACCAACTGTTGGTGTTTTAGATATGTTACGCTTTCATAAATTTACCATTGGTCGCGCTTGGAGTGTGGATTATGGTAACAGCGAAAACAAAGAAGAGTTTGACTGTTTAATAAAATATTCCCCACTACACAATGTAAAAAAAGCGGCTTATCCTGCTACAATGGTTTTAACAGGAGATCATGATGATCGCGTTGTTCCTGCACACTCTTTTAAATTTGCTGCTACTTTACAAGAAAATGCGGCAGGTGAAAATCCTGCTTTAATTAGGATTGATGTTAATGCTGGGCACGGTGCAGGAAAACCTACATCGAAACAGATTAATGAGGCTGCTGATATCTGGAGTTTTGTGTTTTATAATTTAAACATGAATTATTAACCGTTCAACACAATCATTTTCGTAAGGGTTGTTTTTAAGAATTTAATTCTGTAATTTCATTATTCTAAAATTTAGTCTGATGAAAAAAATTGTATTTGCTATTCTATTTCTGTCGTTTTTTATTTCTAAAGCTCAAACAGAAAAATATCATAAAGTTGAAATTACCGGTAATGATGGCTTGATTCTTCAGTTATCAAAAATTGGAATTACCATCGATCACTCTGAAAGAAAAAATAATTCAGTTATTACTGAAATTTCCGAATCTGAAGTTTCTATTTTAAAACAAAACGGAATTAAGTACAATGTTTTGATTAATGATATGGCTTCGTATTACGAAAACCGTAGCAAACAGGATTACTTAAACAAAACTTCAGCAGCAGGTTTATGTAACGACCCTACCGTTGTTAAACCAACAAAATTTCATTTAGGTACAATGGGTGGTTTTTTTACATTGGTAGAAATGCAAAATATTTTAGATAGTATGGCTTTATTGTATCCTTCTTTAATTACAGTTAAAGCTCCATTGAGTTTGCAAAGTATTGAAGGTCGTAATATCTGGTATTTAAAAATTTCTGATAATCCGAATATTGATGAGAGCGAACCTGAATTATTATACTCTTCTCTTCATCACGCTCGTGAACCCGCCTCGTTATCACAATTAATTTTTTATATGTGGTATTTATTAGAAAATTATTCTACAAATCCTGATGTGAAATTTTTAGTGGATAATACCGAAATGTTTTTTGTGCCTTGTGTAAATCCTGATGGTTATGTTTACAACCAAACAACCAACCCAAGTGGTGGTGGAATGTGGCGTAAAAACAGAAGAAATAACGGAAGTACTTTTGGTGTTGATTTAAACCGTAATTATAATTATTTCTGGGGTTATGATAATGTTGGCTCATCACCAACTTCGAGTTCTGATACCTATCGTGGCACTTCTGGATTTTCAGAACCAGAAACACAAGCCATGCGAAATTTTTGCAATGCGCGTCAATTTAAAACCGCATTAAATGCACACACCTATAGTAATTTATTAATTTATCCTTGGGGATACTTACCAAGTTTTTATACGCCTGATTCTTTGACTTTCGTAAACTGGAGCACTTTAATGTGCGAAACAAGTCGTTTCTTATATGGAACCGGCGACCAAACTGTTCAATATGTTACTAATGGTGATAGCGACGATTGGATGTATGGCGAACAAACTACAAAACCAAAAATTTTATCAATGACACCCGAAGCGGGTTCTGCTAATGATGGTTTTTGGCCGGTGTCATCACGCATTTTAGATATTTGTAAAACCACATTTAATCAAAATATAAATTTAGCTAAGCTCGTTACTAATTTTGCTAAAGTTAAAGATGAGCGTGATAATTTCTTTTTTAATCCAACGGGTTATATTCAATATAATATTCAACGTTTAGGATTACAAAACGGAAACTTTACTGTATCGATAGTTCCTGTGGGAGCTGGAATCGCAAGTGCCGGCGCTCCTAAAGTTTATACTGGTATGACTTTAAACCAAAGCAAATCAGATTCGATTTCATTTACATTAAGCGGAGGTTTAACAGCAGGGCAAACAATAAAATATATTATTGCAACAGATAACGGTTTTTATATTCATCTCGATACCATCAATAAAATTTACGGTAACACCATTACCGTTTTAAACGACCCTTGCAATACTATAGCTACAAACTGGAACGCAGGTGGCTGGGCTAACTCTACAACAACATTCAAAACCGGTCCGGGAAGTATTACGGATAGTCCTATTGGTAATTATGCTGCTAGTGCAAATAAAACTGTTAGTATAAAAAATAATTTAGATTTAACAGGCGCCATTTACGCGCATATGCAGTACTATACAAAATTTGCTTTAGAGAAAAATTATGATGAGGTTACTGTTCAAGGAAGTACAAACGGTGGAGCAACATGGTTTCCAATTTGTGGTAAATACGAAACAGCACCTTCTTCATTTGGCGGAACTACTCCAATGTACGATGGACTACAAGAATTATTTGTGAAAGAAGAAATTAATTTAAATGCTTATTTAGGTCAGCAGTTAATGGTGAAATTTGTTTTAAAAAGCGATGGCGGTTATGAATTAGATGGCTTTTACTTTGATGATTTTACAGTGCGTAAAATTCCTACTGTTGCTTCAAATGTAAATCAAATTAATATTGAAAATAATGTTGTGATTTTTCCTAACCCAAGTAACGGTCAAATAACATTAAAAAATAGCGGTGAAATTATTTATACCGTTAAGTTGTTTAATGAATTGGGACAAGAAGTAATGAAAAGAGATAAGCTGGAAGCTAATGAAATCGGTAAAATCTTGCATTTAGAGCACCTTGATGCTGGGATTTACTTTATTGAATTGGGTACCACCGAAGGTAGAATCGTCAAAAAAATAGCTTTAAATAGATAGAAATTGGGGTTTAGTAATTAAAACCACCCTTTCAATCATTAAAACTCCTAAAAATTGCAAAAACGGAGTTTTTTTTTAAACTTAGCTTATTATTTGTAGTCAAAATATAAACTCAAAATAATCTATAAAATGAAAAAATTAATTTTAACAATTACGGTTTTAGGTGCTTTAACCTTAACGTCAGTAGCACAAAACGGAAACAAAGTTGCTACTACAACCGAACAACTATCACCTGAACAAAAAGCTGATAAAGAAACATCGAAAGCAACTGCGGCTTTAGGTTTAAATGATTCTCAAAAAGCAAAGTTTAAACAGTTTAGTTTAGATCGTATTAATGCGAACAGACCTCTAAGAGAAAAAGCTAAAGCTTCAACTGACAAAACTGAAAAACAAGCTTTAAATACTCAGTTTAAAGCAAACGTTGAAAAATTCTTTTCAAATGTAAATGGTATTTTAAATGCAGACCAACAACTAAAGTGGGCTGAACAAAAGAAAAACCATGAAGCTCAAGCGGGTGATAAAGCAAACCACCTAGACTAATAAAAAATTATATACATTTAAAACCCATCCACCATAAGCGGATGGGTTTTTTGTTTCATGCAAGGCATCTATTTACATATTCCATTTTGTCGTAAGGCTTGTACCTATTGCGATTTTCATTTTTCAACACAATTAAAAACCAAAGGAATTTTGGTGGATGCCATTTGTAAAGAGATTGCATTGCAAAACGATTTTTTGAAAGAGAAAAAAATCGACAGCATTTATTTCGGAGGTGGAACACCTAGTGTGTTGGAAAAAAATGAACTGGAGAAAATTTTCGCAACACTTGCCAAACATTTTATTTGGGATAAAAATATTGAGATTACTTTAGAATGTAATCCGGATGATTTAACAAGAGAAAAATTACTGGAATTAAAAACAATTGGCGTCAACCGTTTAAGTATTGGCTTACAAAGTTTTAATGATGAAGAATTAAAATGGATGAACCGTTTGCACACCGCAGAAGAAAGCGTTGCGTGTGTAAAACTCGCACAAGAAATTGGATTTAAAAATATCAGTATTGATTTAATTTACGGTTCCAAATTTCAAACCGTTGAGAGTTGGAAAAAAACATTAGAAAAAGCTTTATCCTTAAACGTGCAGCATATTTCATCTTATAATTTAACTGTTGAAGAAAAAACGCCATTGGGTCATTCTGTAAATGAAGGAAAAGAAAAAGCAGTTGATGATGAAAAAAGTTCGGAACAATTTATTGTATTGATGGATACGTTGCACAACAATGGTTTTGAGCATTACGAAATTTCAAACTTTGCTTTAAAAGGTTTTGAAGCTGTACATAATACCAATTATTGGAAAGGTGCAAAATATTTAGGACTTGGTCCGTCGGCGCATTCGTTTAATGGTGTGGCGCGACAATGGAATATTTCTAACAACTCCATTTATACAAATGCAATTAATAGTGGAACAGAATTTTTTGAAACAGAAACCTTAACCAAATTGAATCGTTATAATGAATATGTTTTAACACGCCTACGCACTAAATGGGGCTGCGATTTAAATTATATTAAAACAGAGTTTGGCACAACTTTTGCAGAGCACTTCAGCGAAACCAGTGCCGCATTCATCCCAGCGGACCTGCAAAGAACAGATTCTAATTATTCTCTCACTAAAATGGGAAAATTAATGGCCGATAAAATTGCGATGGAGTTGTTTATGTGATT
>JAYTSW010000079.1:0-2499 GCA_043745425.1 Sphingobacteriaceae bacterium
TTGATTTTGCATTGTTTTATAATAGACTTCAACACTAGTCTCGAATTTATTTTGTTTAAAATTTTTGTAGTAACCTAATGCGTATTGCTCAGAGCGTTCTGGTTTTGTTATTTTACTTGAGGGAATCCAAAGGTCATATGGTAATGATGCACTTGAACTTGGTACCATGTGAATAAACTGGTTCATCACAGTATACGCCGCTTTAATTGATGACGATGAATCTAATGAAACCTTCAAGCTTGCACGAGGTTCCCAAGTGTAGTAAGTGACCTCTTTGCTTATAAATGCGGGGGTTCTTTTTCCGCCGCTCAATGCTACTCGTCTTGAAATAGTATATTCATCGTTTATATAAATGGCCATTTCATTAGAATACCGATTGGGGATTTTACCGGTATTAACTTTTGGCACCTGAGCGTTTTTAGAAACTGTATCTGATTTACCAGTAGAATTAAATTGATGATAGGTATAATTGGCGCCAAATAATATTTTGTGTTTATTATTGGGGAAATATTGAAACTCTGATTTGCCGTTTATATCATTTATTCCTGAATAAATCTGAGCATAATATTTTCCTTGAACTGTAGAAAGATTAATTAGGTAGTTATTATAAATTACGGAAGTATTAACAAATAATCTTTGTCCGAATAAATGATTCCATCGCAATGTTGCCGTTGAATTTCCGAATCGTATACCGTAATTAATACTGCTGGCTTCGGTATAACCGGCTTTATCATTCCCTTTAAAAGCACTTAAAAATAATCTGTCGCGTTTACTTATTTGCCAATTTAATTTTGCATTTAAATCATAAAAATTATACGTAGTTGCAATTCCTTTCGGAAGAAATGGTTTTATTAATAAATCTAAATAGGTTCTACGAGCAGAAATTATAAAGGAAGCTTTCTCCTTTAATATTGGTCCTTCTATTGTTATATTTGACGAAATAAGTCCAATACCGCCTTCAACTTTATATTTTTGATTATTTCCTTCCTTCATAGTAATATCAAGTATTGAAGATAATCTTCCACCATATTGAGCCGGAAAACCTCCCTTTATTAGTGTAACATTATTTAATGCTTTAGTATTGAAAGTGCTGAATAATCCAAACAAGTGATTCGGATTATACACGGTTGCTTCATCTAACTGTACCAGATTTTGAGATGAATTCCCACCTCTAACAAAAAAACCTGTTGTGCCCTCGTTACCTGATTGAACACCCGGTAAAAGTTGAACAACTTTTAAAACATCTGTTTCACCCAATAATGCAGGTAAATCTTTTATTTTTTGAATGGGAATATCAATTACACCCATTTGTGGCCTTTGAACATTTTCATCAGATTGCTTTGAAGTTACCGTTACTTCAGATAACTGACTTGACGAAGTGATTAGTTTTATATTCAACTCAATATTCTCGCGTAAAATCACTTTTTTAATTTGTGCTTGATACCCTAAAAAAGTAAATATTAAACCTGTGCTATCTCCTTTAGGTAAGGATAATGAGTAAAAGCCATAGGTATTAGCTGAAATTCCTGTTTTGGTTTTGGTCGAATAAATTGTTGCGCCAATCAGCGATTCACCCGTATCTCCATCTTTTATATAACCGCTTATGGTTACGTTTTGTGCGATAGAGGGTAATCGCAATAAAAATAATGAAAGGAAAGCAAGTTTATAGTTTAGAAATGATTTCATCAGTTTTTACGATGCACAACCTTTGTTTAATTAGTAAAAATTTAGACAACCTAAATATAATAACGAATTCTAAAGAGATTCTGTAGCTATTTGATGTGAATAAGTTGGCGAGATTTGTAAATTCAAAAATAATTTAATGAAAACTGATGAAATCTTATCTCAAAATTTTCCTTACAAAAGCGACAGTAAAATAACTCATCAAAAACACACCACTAAATCCTTCGAAAGCAGCAAATAATTTTAAAATGCCTTCCGGGAAATATTCTCCATAACCAATGGTAAAAAATGTAATAGCGCTGTAGTATAAGCTATTTAAAAAATCATGACAATGATTGAGTCCGTCAGGCAAAGTGCTTTCTATGGAACCTAGGCCGTTTAAAAAAGTATTCACTAAATGGTACAATATTCCGAATGTAAAAATAGTCACAACCCCATTTACCAATACTCTTACTGGGGAAGTAGCGTAACGGCCCACATAATCAAAAACATATTTCTGGAAATAATAATTTAAGTAGCCCAATAATTTTTTAAAGAAAGAAGATTTTAATGCCTCTCCCAAATGAGCTTTTGATTCGCAGCGTTTAAATTCAACGTACGCATTATCCTCATCTTCGTACTGACCATTTACCCTGAAATTTTCTTTCATAATACGGAATTGCTCCGCTTTTTGGAACCAGGTAGATTTTTTTTGATGGTAAATGAAATTATAGACATCATTCTCACGCCAATTAATAAATATCCTTCCAATGATGCGGGTATTTACCATATTAATTTCATGAATGGCTACTTCATTATTTTCGGGCACCATATCAA
>JAYTSW010000080.1:0-9190 GCA_043745425.1 Sphingobacteriaceae bacterium
TATGGATGGATGACGATGCTGCCTTATTATAGTATTTTTGGTTTCTTTTTGGGCGCTATAACGTTATTAGATGAAGGATTAGAATTAGCTATGGGAATACATTGCGCCAACAACTTAATTTCAAGCTTATTAATAACATCTCCCAATGGAGTTTTAAAAACGGATGCTATTTTTGTGGCTTCTTCCGAAAACCCTGGAGCGGAATTTGTCACTTGGTTCGTGATGGCTTTGCTTACTTTTATCATTTTTTGGCAGAAATATCGCTGGAAAAACTTTAACTTGCTTATCAAATAATTGTATGAGAATACTCTCTTTTTTCCTCCTCTTATCTCTAACCTCCGCAAAAGGTTTTGCCGATAAAAATTATCATTACTATATTAACCTCAATAAAACACTCGACGATAAATTAACCATCGAGTTAACGCCACCTGATATTAGCGATACTGAAGCTTTTTTAAATTTTCCGGCAATGGTACCCGGTACTTATGAGGTTTATAATTTCGGACGCTTTATCAGCAACGTAAAAGCATTTGGAAAAAACGGAGTAAGTGTAACTGTTACAAAAGTAAACGATGATACTTATAAGTTTTCTCCGGCTAATCAATTAGCAAAAATAACTTACGAAGTAGAAGATTCATGGGATACGAAAATAAAAGAAAAAATTGTTTTTGAACCCGCAGGAAGTAATATTGAAGACAATAAAAATTTTGTATTTAATACCCATTGCTTTTTCGGATATTTTAAAGGAATGACAGACCGTGAGTTTGTTTTGGAATTTGATAAGCCAAAAGGATTTTATCCATCAACAGGATTGAATAATATTAAAACCGGTGCAACTAAAGATGTTATTTCTGTATTCGATTACCATGATTTAGTGGATTCTCCAATAATGTATTGTCAGCCCGATACAACAACTATTATGGTTGCCAATACAAAAGTTTTAGTTGCAGTGTATTCTCCCAATGGAATAATTACTTCAAAATTCGCGGCTAGTAAATTAACGCGATTGTTAGATGCGCAAAAAGAATATTTAAATGGACAATTACCTGTAGATAAATATGCGTTCTTGTTTTATTTTACTGATAAAGGAACGCTTTCAAACGCATCGGGCGCTTTGGAACATTCATATTCTTCCATGTATGTATTGCCCGAAATGGATACAGCATCAATTTCTCAAACGATAAGTGATGTGTGTGCGCACGAATTTTTTCATATTGTAACACCGCTTAACATCCACGCCGAAGAAATTGGGAATTTTGATTTTAATAATCCTGCTATGAGTGAACACCTTTGGATGTACGAAGGTTTAACCGAGTATTCAGCACATCATGCGCAAGTAAAAGCGGGCTTAATTGGTTACGATTATTTTTTCCAGGTAATGATGGAAAAATACAATAATTCTCTAACGGAGTATAATGATACTGTTCCTTTCACCTTCATGAGTAAATATGTTTTAACGCCACATTATCATAAACAATACAATAACGTTTACGAAAAAGGTGCTGTGATTACTATGTGTCTCGATATTATGTTACGGTATTATAGTAATGGAAAATATGGCACACAGGATTTAATGCGTGATCTTGCGAAGCAATATGGAAAAAATAAATCATTTAAGGATAAAGATTTGTTTAGTGATATTGAAAAATTAACCGGACCTGAAGTCCGCAAGTTTTTAAATGATTATGTGGGTGGAGCAAAACCATTGCCTATGGTTGAAATTTTTAAAATGGTAGGCTTGGATTTAATTAAGAAGCGTGAAACAGAAACCGTAACTCTCGGTGGTTTTGGAATTGGTTATAGTGAAGAATCAAAACGATTAACGGTTATTGATGTTGATAATGTGGACGCGTTTGGAAAACAATTTAAATACAAAGTGGGGGATGAGTTGTACTCTTTCAATAACCGTTTATTAACGCTTGACAATGCTCAGGAAATTGTAACAGATTTTATTGCAAAGGCAAAAGAAGGCGATAAGTTGGTTGTAGAAGTTTATCGCAAAAACAAAAAAGGTGTTTTAAAAATTAAATCTTTAAAAGGGAAGGTTAAGAAAGTAGAAGTAACAGAAAACAATGTTATAGATATTGTGAAAGACCCGACTGATAAACAGGTTACCGCACGAAGAGCTTGGTTGGGCATTGAGTAGGCAGTTTTAAGTAAGCAGAAAGCAGTATTTGGAATTTAGCTTGGTGTCTTCAAAAAACAAAAAAAAATGATAAAACGTAAAATAATATTTCTTTTTTTAACAGCACTTTTTTTAAGCGCATTCCCGCAAGGAAGTCTTCCTCCCGGAACATATACTAGCAGTAATAAAAAAGCCATAAAGTTTTATGAAGAGGGAAAAAAGTATTACGAAGTCAGAAATGATAAGGATGCTGAAACTTTACTTAGCAAAGCATTAAAAGAAGACGATAATTTTGTTGAAGCGCATTCAGCTATAGCGTTTTTATTAATGGAACATAACCGTTCTGCTGAAGCCATTCCCCATTTCGAAAAAGCGGTTTCTATTAATGTGAAATTTTATCCGCAAAATATTTATTTTTTATCAAATGCTTATATGGCTGTTGGAAGATATGAAGATGCTGTGAAGTCTTACGAACAGCTATCAAAATTCGATCGTATTAGTCCGGGCATGAAGGAATCTGCAGTAAAAGAAATGAAGAATGCGCAATTCGGAGCAAAAGCAATTAAATCACCAAAGCCTTACAAATTAGTTAATATGGGTGCGGGTGTTAATACAAATTACAACGAGTATTTCCCTTCTATAACTGCTGATGGAAAACAATTTTTATTTACTCGAGAAATTGTGTTGAGCGAACAACAACGCAACGAAGATTTTTATTTAAGTAAAAAAGATAATACCGAATGGAAAGATGCAATGCCAATGACGGGTGTGAATACCATGGGTAACGAAGGCGCCCCGAGTATTTCAGCCGATGGGAATTATATGTTTTTTGCTTCCTGCATGGAGCAGAGTGGAGATTATGGTAGTCCTGATCGAAAAGGATACGGCAGTTGTGATATTTTTTATTCCATGAAAAAAGATGGACGATGGACTAAGCCTGTGAATATTGGTCCCACTGTAAATACTTCTAATTGGGAAACGCAACCGTCTTTTTCGAGTGATGGAAAGACTTTATATTTTGTGCGTGGTTTATTAAATCGTGGTGCCATTAAAGAGCAAGATATTTACATGAGTGTAATTGGTGCTGATGGAAAATTCGGAATACCAGTTAAATTAAGTAGTAAAATAAATACAGATGATCAGGAAGAATCTGTTTTTATACATCCTGATAATCAAACATTGTATTTCAGCAGTGCTGGTCATCCAGGAATGGGCGGTTTGGATATTTACATGAGCAGAAGACAGCCCGATGGTTCTTGGAGTGAAGCCATTAATTTAGGTTATCCAATTAATACGTATGCTAACGAAAATAGTTTATTGGTGGATCCGAGTGGCAACTTAGCATATTTTGCAAGCGATAAAGCAGGTGGATATGGTGGATTAGATATTTATCAGTTTGAATTACCTGAAGATGTGAGGCCGGAAAAATTAACTTACGTAAAAGGAAAAACGTACGATGCCAAAACAAAAGAAGCTGTTTCTGCAAAATTTGAATTAATTGATTTGGAAACGCAGCAAAGCATTACAGAATCGTATTCAGATAAAGCGGGACAATTTTTAGTAACCTTAACAGGAAATAAGAACTACTTGATTAACGTTAGTAAAGACGGTTATTTATTTTACAGCGATAATTTTTCGTTGAAAGGAAAAGAAGCTGATTTCACTAAGCCGTATTTATTGGATATTCCTTTGCAGCCGATTGATACTGGAAGCACCGTGGAATTAAAAAATGTATTTTTTGATGTTGATAAATGGGAATTAAAACCTGAAAGTAAAGCGGAGTTGGATAAATTAATTTTCTTCCTTAATAAAAATCCGAGTGTAAAAATTGAATTAGGCGGACATACCGATAACAGCGGAAAAAAAGAATGGAACAAAACGTTATCTACCAATCGTGCTAAATCAGTTTACGATTATGTTATGACTAACGGAAAAATTGCAGCTACCCGTTTAAGTTATAAAGGCTACGCCGAAACAAAACCAAAAGTTCCTAACGATACCCCTGAGAATAAAGCCAAAAACAGAAGAACGGAGTTTAAGGTTACAGCTAAATAATAAAACGTATTGAACTCATCCGGAGGGAATGTCTAGCAACTCAACTTACGCTACTCAACCTCCAAAACCCACAGGAAGTCAGTAAAAAAGCGCCGGCGCAAACAATAAACATTATGTTAAAGTTGGTGGCTTCTACTAATTGAGAACATAAGTACGGACCAAAAGTTTGTCCAATGCCCCAAGCCATGGTAAATAATGCGGCGTATTGTCCGCGATTTTTTTCGTTGGTGCGGCTAATCATAAAGGAACTCATAAACGGCATCGCGGTAATTTCACCAATGGTAACCAACACAATCATAAATAAACAAACCAGTTTTGCATTACCGGGAATTAATAAACTTAAAAACGCTAAGGCACAAATAGCTGTACCGATAGAAATGAAAATTAAATTTTTTCTTTTCCCTTCCATTTTATAAATCAATACCATTTCCATAATCACAATTAAAATACCATTCACTGCCATTATAAAACCAATAAAGCGTTCGCTTAAATGCATTTCATCGCGGTAAAATTTTGGCACAGTAGTAAACAATTGAAAAAAACACATTCCAAACATCACCACCAAAAAAATAAACCATAAATAAATTTTATCCTTATACGCGCCTTTGCTTGGTTCAATTTCTTCTATTTTCGGTTTTGATTTTAAATTTAGTTCAGGTCTGAACGCGAAAAACATTATAAACGCAGCAATTAAATTGGTAATGCCATCTACCCAAAATAATAATTCGTAATTATAAAAAGCAATAATCCCTCCAAGCGAAGAGCCAACCGCCCAACCTAAATTTACGGCTAACCGATTTAACGAATACGAACGTGTTCTGTTTTCGGGATTACTATAAAAGGCAACTGCGGATGAATTAGCCGGACGAAACGCCTCATTCACAAAACTCAAAACAAAAGTTGCTAAACAAATAAGCGGATATAATTTTATTTGTCCGAGTACAATAAACATCACACCTCCCAAAAATAGAGTCATGACTTGCACTTTTTGAAAACCAATTTTATCACTGAGTTTCCCACCGAAATAAGCGCCAAAAATAGAACCTAATCCCCATAAACCCATTACAATTCCTGCATCACTTAAACTGCGGTTCATTTCTTTGCCTGTTAAATACAAAGTCATAAACGGTAATACCATTGTGCCGCTACGGTTTATTAAAATAATAAGTGATAGTAACCAGGTTTGTGGGGATAGCCCTGTAAAAGATGTTTTGTACAGCGAGATTGTTCTTCGAATCATTTAGTCACTAATCTTTTTCTTGCCTTTTTTTATTTGCCTTCTGTATTCACGTCTTTGTTTGCGAATTTCTTTTTTTTGTCCGCGTGCTAAACGGCTGCTTATTTTATCTTCTTTTTTCTTTTTTAAATACGGATTATAAGGATCATCGCCTTTGCCCTTTTTACGGCGCCATTTACGCCAAACTTTACGCTGACTTCTTTTGCCCTGCATCATGGCGTCCTGTTGAGCAGGTAACTCCATGTAGACAAACAAACTAATTAATATGGCAATGATATACCTCATTCTAGTACAAATAACGGAGATAAAAAGCGATAGTTACGCTATAAAAAATAATACTTTTTAACGAATAATGTTGATTATTTGTTTGTAAGGCCAAAGCCTTATCTTTATCTTTAAATTCTCAATTAAACACGTTTCTATGATAAAAGAGTGGACTAAACAAGAAATTCTTGCTGTATACAACACCCCTTTAATGGAGTTAATGTACAAAGCTGCTGAAGTGCATCAGGCTAATCATAAAGTTGGCGAAGTACAAGTAAGCTCATTGTTGTCTATTAAAACAGGTGGTTGTCCTGAGGATTGTGCTTATTGTCCGCAAGCTGCTCGTTACCATACAGAAGTTAAGGTTCATAAATTAATGGATGTTGCTGAAGTTACTTTAGCAGCAGATAATGCAAAAAACGGAGGCGCAAGCCGTATGTGCTTAGGTGCTGCATGGCGCGAAGTACGCGATAATAAAGATTTTGATAAAGTGTTGGATATGGTAAAAACCATTAATAGCAAAGGATTAGAAGTTTGCGCGACATTAGGAATGGTAACGGAAGATCAGGCAAAACGTTTAGCAGAAGCAGGCTTGTATGCATACAATCATAATCTAGATACATCTGAAGAAAATTATAATAATATTATTTCTACCCGTAATTACGACGACCGTTTAAATACTATAAAAAATGTACGCAAAGCAGGATTAACGGTTTGTTCAGGCGGAATTATTGGAATGGGAGAAGCCATTGAAGATAGAGTAGGAATGTTGTACACATTAAGTTTATTACGTCCGCAACCGGAATCAGTTCCTATTAATGCATTGGTGGCTGTTGAAGGAACGCCTATGGCAGATCAGCCTCCTGTTCCTATTTGGGATATGGTGCGTATGATTGCAACAACAAGAATTATTTTACCAAAAACAGCAGTGCGTTTATCGGCTGGCCGACAAGAAATGAGTCTCGAAGGACAAGCATTATGTTTTTTAGCAGGAGCAAATTCAATTTTTGCAGGTGAGAAATTATTAACTACTCCTAATCCGGATTTTAATCAAGATATGGAGATGTTTAAATTATTAGGATTGAGTCCGAAGAAAGCTTTTGCCGACAAGCCTAAGGAAGAGTTGGTGTAACCTCCCGAGGGGATTCCTTCGGAAAAAATTAAAATCATGAAAAAAATTATTTTTAGTATATGTGTGTTGTTAGTGTTTAATATTTCGGCACAAAAACAAGTATCAGCGCAATATGATCATATCGGTCATTTTTATTATGGTATAGCAATTGTTGAATTGAATGGCAAAAAAGGCGCGATTGATTCAACCGGAAAAGAAGTGATTAAACCTGAGTGGGATAATTTAACCGGATTTGGAAAAGACGATATTGGTTTTGCTCGGAAGAACGGAAAAGTTGGATTAATTAAAACGGATGGTACTCTTCTTTTAGAGCCCAAATACGAGCGCATTAGCGGTTTTCATAATGGGCGCGCTATTATTAGTCAAGGTATTTTTAAAGGTGTAATTGATTTTAGTGGTAAAATAATAATTGAGCCTAAGTATGAGTATTTGAAATTTGAAGAAAGCGGATTAGTTCGTGCCCGTCAAGGTGGTAAAGAACTTCTTCTTAAAGTAGATTAACAGTATTAAAAATGATTAAACCGTGAATAACAATTTGGCGCAGTTGTTTTTTTAAGCCAAAAAATTTTCACCATTGTTACATTTTAAAACTATAAAGCTAAATGTTTATTCACGGTAAAGGCCCTTTGCATTTAGTTCAGGCAATTGAAGAACGTAAGCGCAAAGGGCTTTTTCGTTCTCTCAAGTATAATTACCCTAAAATTGATTTTAGTAGTAACGACTATTTAGGTTTCTCTAAAAATGGTTTGATTGATAAAAAAATAAAGGATTTAATCCCGATAGCTATCGGGACCGGATCAACAGGCTCTCGCTTAATTTCAGGAAATACAAAATTCACAGAAGAGTTAGAAAATTCTATTGCTAAATTTCATTCCGCAGAAGCCGCTTTAATTTTTAATTCGGGTTACGATGCGAATGTTGGATTGTTATCATCTATTGCCGGTAAGCGCGATTTAATTTTGCATGATGAATTAATTCATGCCTCCATTCATGATGGTATCAGAATGGGTTATGCCAAATATTATAAGATAAAGCATAATAATATTGAACATCTAAAATTATTAATTGAACGTAATAAAGATTTAGTAGATAATATTTTTATTGTTGTGGAGAGCGTTTATTCCATGGATGGTGATTGCGCTAAATTAAAAGAACTGACTAAAATTTGTGACAATAAAAAAATATTTTTAATAGTAGATGAAGCCCATGCCATTGGTGTTTTTGGTAAAAACGGAAAAGGCTTGTGTAATGAATTGGGTATTGAAGATAAATGTTTCGCAAGATTGTACACTTACGGAAAAGCAATGGGTTGTCATGGTGCCGCAATCGTTGGTGGTAAAGACTTAAGAGATTTCTTAATAAACTTTGCTCGCTCATTCATTTATACCACAGCTTTGCCTATGCATAGTTTATTAATGATTAAAGCGGCTTATGAGTTGTTATCTGAATCAAATAATAACGAGCAATTGAAAGAAAACGTCAATTATTTTAATTCCTTGATAAAAGGTGATGATAAGTTTATTTCCAGCACAAGCGCTATTCATTGTAAATTGTTCCCTGGAAATCATAATGTAGATATAATTGAGTCTCTATTCGAAAAAAATGATATGTTTGTAAAAGGGATTAAAAGCCCTACGGTAAAAGAAGGCGAAGAACGCGTTAGAATTTGTCTGCACGCTTTTAATACCAAAGAAGAAATTAAGAAACTTGTAAAATTAATTAATGAATAGATTTTTTGTAACCGGAATTGGCACTAACGTAGGAAAAACCTTGGTTTCAGCAATATTGTGTGAAGCGATGCAGGCTGATTACTGGAAACCTATTCAGTGCGGAATAGAAGAAGGTAGAGATAAAGACATTGTGAAGAAATTACTTTCTAACAGTAAAAGTGTTTGTCATGATGAAACTTATTTACTAAAAGAACCTGCTTCTCCAAACATTGCCGCAAAAAAAGAAGGTATAAAAATTACGATTGATAGTTTATCACTTCCTCAAACTCTAAACAAAATTTGTATTGAAGGTGCAGGCGGACCAATGGTGCCGATTAATGATTCGTATTTTGTAATTGATATTGCTAAACAAAATGGGTTAGCGGTAGTTTTGGTTATTGATTCTTATTTAGGTTGTATCAATCATTCTTTATTGTGTATTGATTATTTATTGAATAATAATTACAAACTACACGGTTTAATTTTTAATGGCGATTTTGATGAAGATGTAAAAAATGCTATTATTAATTACAAGCGCGTTTCGGTTTTAGCTGAAATTCCTCATACTGAAAATCCCGATAAGAAATTTGTACGGGAGCAAGCCTCTAACTTAGATATTTCTTTATTGTAATGAGCATTTCCAAAAAGGATAAAGAATTTGTCTGGCA
>JAYTSW010000081.1:0-9181 GCA_043745425.1 Sphingobacteriaceae bacterium
ATCTAAAGCCTCCTCCCCGTTTATCATTAACTCCTTATGTTGCCACGTTATTTAATAATTATCCTTACAATCAACCTGGGGTAAATAATACAAGTTACAGTTTTAGTGGTGGTCTTGATTTAAAATATGGTTTATCGGATGGTTTTACTTTAGATATGACTTTGGTTCCCGATTTTTCGCAAGTACAATCGGATAATAAAGTTTTGAATTTGTCACCGTTTGAAGTGCAGTACCAGGAACGTCGTCCGTTTTTTACTGAAGGAACTGAGTTATTTAATAAAGGAGGTTTATTTTATTCTAGACGTGTTGGAGGAACTCCCATTGGTTATAATTCGGTATATAATCAATTAAAACCGGGAGAAGTGATTATAAAAAACCCCACTCAAACACAATTATATAATGCAACAAAATTATCAGGTCGCACAAATAAAAAATTAGGTATTGGAATTTTTAATGCTATTTCGGCTGAAATGTATGCAATAGCGAAGGATACTTTAGGAAATACAAGAAAGATTTTATCATCACCACTTACTAATTACAATATTATTGTTTTAGATCAGGCCTTGAAAAACAATTCATTCATTTCGTTAATAAATACAAATGTAACCCGCGACGGACACTATTACGATGCCAATGTAACCAGCACAAATTTTCAGTTCAATAACAAAAAGAATATTTATGGTTTATTTGGCTCGGCTGCTATGAGTCAAAAACTTTATTCAGATAGTGCAAAACCTTATACTGGTTATTCATCAAGTTTTGGCTTTGGTAAAACTGGAGGTAATTTTTTGTGGTCGGTTTATAGCAGCATGAATACAAATAAATTCAATCCAAACGATTTAGGTATTCTGTTTATTAACAACAATGTTGACGTTGGCGCTGATTTAAATTACAATGTTTACAAGCCTTTCTGGAGATTAAATAATTTATTTAATAATATTAATATTATATATCAACGAATGTACATTCAAGATGCATTTGCGAATTTCGGAATTTCAGGTAATCACATCACAACCTGGAAGAAGAATTTTTTCACTTGTGGAATTAACTACTCGCTTGAGCCGATCATTACTTATGATTATTATGAACCTCGAATTTTTGGAAGATTTTATACTTTCCCAACCAATTACAGAGGGGGCGGATTTATTTCTAGCGATTACAGAAAAAAAGTAGCGCTTGATATTCGTGTTAATTACAGAGTATTTAATGAGAATAAACGTTCTACTATAAATATATTTGTTTCCCCTCGTTGGCGCGTGAATAACAAACTTTCTTTTATTTATGAAAGTAGCTATGAAGACCGCGTAGATGATATTGGATTTGTGTATTACGATTATAACACCGACACGATTACGTTAGGAAGAAGAAGTTTACAAACCATCAGTAATACTTTATCTGGCGTTTATAAATTCACTAATAAAATGTCGTTGTCGCTTCGAGGAAGGCATTATTGGTCGAGAGCAACCTATTACGCTTATTATAATTTAAATCAAGATGGTTCATTAACGCAGTACAATCATCAGATCTCACATGATGTGAATTTTAATGCCTTTAATATTGATATGGTATTTTTCTGGCAATTTGCTCCCGGAAGCGAGTTAAATGTTATTTATAAAAATGCAGTATTAAAACGTGAAGATGTTATCAATTACGATTACTATTATAATTTCAGAGGTTCTCTTAATTCGCCACAAAATAATTCCATCTCAATAAAAGTTCTTTACTATATCGATTACATGACTATTAAAAAGGCCTTAAAACGTAAAACCAAGAACTAAGAAGGTTTTATTACCTTTGTTGTACTGAACACAATAAAACATACTCAATTGGTAAAAGCAGAAGCAAAACGATTAGGTTTTGATTTTTGCGGCATCAGTAAAGCTGAATTTTTAGAGGAGGAGGCGGCGCCTTTAGAAAATTGGCTAAACAAAAACATGCATGGCCAAATGGATTACATGGCCAATCATTTTGATAAACGATTAGATCCGCGTTTATTGGTTGATGGTGCAAAATCGGTTATTTCATTGTTGTTTAATTATTATCCTGAGCAGGAACAAAGAGTGGATGCGCCGAAAATTTCGAAATATGCTTATGGAGATGATTATCACACCGTAATAAAAAACAAACTCAAAGAATTTTTAAATACACTTGAAGAAAAAATTGGAAAAATAAACGGAAGAGTTTTTACGGATTCTGCACCCGTATTAGATAAAGCTTGGGCAAAAAAAAGTGGCTTGGGCTGGATAGGAAAAAACAGTAATCTTATTAATAAAGATCAAGGCTCTTTCTTTTTTATTGCAGAATTAATTGTGGATTTAGATTTAGAATACGATGGTCCGATTGCTGATTATTGTGGAACCTGTACTAAATGTATTGACGCCTGCCCTACTGATGCTATTGTTGCGCCCTATATTGTGGATGGAAGTAAATGTATTTCCTATTTAACTATTGAATTAAAAGAAAATATTCCAACCGAATTTAAAAATAAAATGGACAATTGGGCTTTTGGCTGTGATGTTTGTCAAGATGTTTGTCCGTGGAATAGATTTAGTCAAACGCATTCTGAGCCTTTATTCAACAACACTAACGGACTCCTCAACTACTCCGCCAACGAATGGAATGAAATGACAGAAGAATTTTTTAATTCTGTATTCAAAAATTCAGCTGTTAAGCGAACTAAGTTTAAGGGGTTGAAACGAAATTTGGAATTTATTCAAAAAGCCACGAATTACACTAATAAACACTAATATATTCGTGAAAATTAGTGTAATATTAAATCAGCCACTAATTTCATTAATAAACATTAATGGATTAGTGAAAATTCGTGCAACTAGTGGCTTAGTTTATTAATAAACCCATCAATGTCTTTTTTAGTGTTTTCCGAATAAGAAATAGGTTGCGAGCATACCACTTTACTGCACACAAATAAACTTGGCTTACCTAAATCAGGATAATGTCCGGGCGCCTCCACTTTAATTAATTTTGCGGGATGATAATACATTTGAATTTGTTTTACCAGTTGTTTTGTTTCCTCTGATTTTGGGTCAGATGTAACAACCGTAAATACCAAATGTTGTTTGCGTAATTTATCAATAGCTAAAACATAATCTGCAATTAAGCGTTCTTCATTCTCCACCATTTTATCTGAACTCACTGAACGAATTGCGCCTTCTGCCCATTTCAAATAACTTTCTTCTCCTGTTAAATCACTCAGTTCAATTAAAAAACGGGCGAACAAAGCATTCTCCACTAAAACCTTTGTAAATGTTTTTTTACCAGCTAATGCCATTGGTGCATAATTAGTAGAATAATAACCGCCGTTATCTTTATCAAATAGTTCTTTATTTACTGCAGTGTTTAATTTTCTGCAATGAACTAACCAAGTACTATCATTTGTATATTGATACAAAGCCAACATTGCAATTCCCGCATGTGTTTGTGGTTTTAAATAAAGAACCGTTTTTTGGGCTGAATCACTTGGTAATTCGCGCATACGTGTAACTGTGTTTTTGTTTTCAATAACCGATTTAAACCACCCGTCAGTCATTTGCGATTTTGAAATAATTTTTTTGGCTATGCAAACCGCAATATTTAAATCTTCCGGGTTTTGCGTTGCCTGATATAATTTTATAAAGCCTTTTACAATACGGAAATTTATATCAGTGTAAATAGTTTTATCTATTGGCGGAAAACCATATTTCTTACGTTGATCTTGAGTGAGTGTAAAATATTTTTCAGGTGGCATTCCAGGAGGATTCCCGTTTATGTTTAAATATTCTTCCTGACTATTATAAAATAAACTGTCATCTTTCGATAGCATATTCTCTAATAAATATTTTTTAATGAGTTTTGCTTCGTTGAGCCATTTAACATCCCCTGTTGCCAAATAAGCTTCTGCATAGTTATGCAAAACGCCACCTTGATACTCACTTCTTTTTTCGGGAGCCGCACCTTTCCAACTTCTGCCTGATGAACAACCGAAATACACACCACCACAAACACGATCACTAACTTGCGCATATTTGGTTAATGATCTTATTGCTTTTTGTTTTTCGTAAGGTTTCTTCTGCGTTTTCGCTGCCCAAAAACTATATTCCACGGGTTGGTATAATGGAATTTTCAATTGATATCCCCAACCTGCATACAACGAATCGTAATAATAATGCAATTGATTGTTGGCTCTGTTAAAAATTTTAGTGAGGTCTGAATTATCTGGCGGCTCCGGTGAGAAAAAATTATTATCCTGAATGCTTATTTTTCCTGCTTTGTATCGAACTAAAAAATCATTTAATATTTCAGTAAACACACCGGCTCTTCGGTTACCTTGGATTGCCATCAATTGATTCCCATCCGAATCCAAAAAAATTAAAGCTGGCCAGCCCCATTGTAAAAAACGGGCACCAACATCAGGCTGTGCCTCGGCATCGGCTTTAATAGGAATAAAATTACGGTTGATAATACCTATTACGGTTGTATCGGTATAGGTGTTTTCTTCCATTAAATTACAGGCGGTGCACCATTCGGTACCCACATCCAAAAAAACCGGTTTGTTTTGTTTTTTAGCTGTTTTAAAAGCGGTTTCTCCCCAAGCTTGCCAGTTTATCTTTTGAGAAACTGCAACGCTTAAAAGAGAAAGAAATAATATGGTAATGGAGATTCTTTTCATGTTAATGATTTGCTCATTTAAATAGACGAACGAATCTTCGTTTCCTTTCAGCATAAAAAAACCCTGAAACAATTTAATGCTTCAGGGTTTAAACTTACACTAACAATAATTTAAAAATGCCACAAATCATGTTCCCATTTAAAAATATCGTTTTTAACGCGATCAGATTCTAATAAGGCATCAATCCCACGTGCATACATTTGAATTTGTCTGTCGTACACGTTAGTCTCTTTATTAATTTTACTGGCAAATTGTCTTTTCCAGAATATGTCTTCATATGAACGGCGTTCAGAGTCATTCTTTGGATTAAATACTTCATGCTTTGCTAAGAAAGGACGGCAAGCAGGGAAATACACCCAGAATAATTCTTTATATGCTTCTTTTTCTTCCACATATTGGTATGCACCAACACCTAAAATACGAACTTCCAATACCGATTTTTGTTTGTCAAAAAACCAATCTTCTTTTAACTGGTATTTTAAAACTTCACGGAAAATAGAAGTAGAGTCACAATTCCAACGCGAAGTAATAATTTCATTACCATCAGCATCAAAACTTGATTCTTTAATAGAGTCACATTTCTTCAATTTGTCCTTAATAATAGAACCTTCCATTGGAACTAAAAACTCTTCGTCCTGGAAAGCTATTAATTGGCCGTTAAGGATATATCTTGAAAGTAATTGAAAAAAAGAAATACGGCTCACTAATATATCGGTTGGATAATATAGCTGCTGATTAATTTTTTCGCGCATATCCAAATCACGCCATACGCGTTTTTCCCAAGCTACATCACCTTCGCGAAGGTGAGTATATGGGATATACCGTCTGCTAATAGTGTTTTCTTTATCGTAGATGCCGTCTTTGTAATCGCCCGGTTGAAATACGCCTGGTTGTGCATTCATATTAAACGCAACAACGAAGATGAAAACAATAAATATTTGAATAGCTTTATTCATGTGTGTATATTTTGTTTTTATGGTCACATGGTATATTCATTATCGATTTGTTTATTTTTATTATTGATAATGAATATTTCATATGTTTTTTATTTTACTTTTAATGACGCAGTAGCAATTTTCCTGATAGTTCCATCAGGTGCTTTTACTTTAATATCTTCAAAGTAAGCTTTACCACCTACACCTAGTGATTGTAATACCAGCTTCGCTTCCGCAGAAAGGTTTGGACCACTACATGTAAATTCTTTTAAATTTCCTTTAACGTTAGCGCTAAAAATGAAACTGATTACTGGAAATTTAACGTCGAAGTCAAAGCCTGGTACCTCAGCACCCACACCACCAATGGCAGCTAGACTTAATTTTTTAACGTCAGCAATACCCTGAACTAAGTTACCACCTAATTTAGGAGTTGGATCTGGAATTTTCTTAACACGGAAAGGCTGAGGTTTACCTTGAGATTTTGTTCCTTCTTTAGTTTTTGCAGAAACGCTAACCTGCATTGTACCAGGCGAAGTAGCACGAACAATAAATTTACCACCAGAACCGCCAGTTCTTGTAGCACCGCAACCACTAAAATTCACCACTAAATCATTAGGAGCAACACCCGCAGCAGAAACTACCATAGGATTATCTACACCAATGTATAATACGTTCATTTTTTCCGCAGCAACCGCTACTGCAGGAGCAGCAACTGTATACGGCGCACTAAAGTTAAAGAAATCGAAAGAACCATCCGGTTTTTTAAATTTAATTACTCCTTTTAAAGTTTGATCACCTTGTCCGCTTGTTGGGATACTTACTTTACCCATACCGCTTTCAATAGGTTGTGCTACCCCTCCTGCACCTTTAGAAAGTGAGTCAGAGCCCAAAAGCACTTCCATATCTTCTTTACGTAATTGTGAAGATGAAGCAGCTAAGAATACGTCAGCAATATAAGGCTGACCAGATTGAATGTAAGAAGAAGGCGCAATAACTTTAGCAGCTAATCTATCGAATTTGATAGCTAATTTACCAGAAGCGCCAGAAAGCACTTGTAATAATTCAGCTTCAACGTTTTTTAGTTCGGCTTGCATTCTATTAAGATTGGTTACAACAGCCGCCATTGGTAAGTGATAAAAATTCTCAACTTCCCAAGTCATCTTCATACCATCATCTTCCGCTCCACTATCAACAGGCTTAAGGCCTCCGATTTTTTTCTTTAAACCTTGAAAATCATCATCAAGGATTTTAGTTTTTTTATCTGTTTGCATTCCATCCAACATACTGATTAAGCTATTGTGAAGCTTAGTCATTTTTCCTTTTAGCTCTAAAGCCGAAAGAGGAGTGTTCTCTGGAGTAGCAGCATCACTTCCAATTAATTCATGAGAAGGGATGTCATAATTATCAATAGAACCACTTGTTTCAAGATATTTTAACTGAGCTGTATCACCCGACTTAGGGTTCTCATACTTTTCAGTTTTAGCTATAACATTGAATTTAACTTGATCGATATATTTTCCAGCTTCTTCTAGTAATGCTTGTGCTTCTTTAGCTTTATCAAAATAAGGCTTTGCTGCAATATTTCCATTAATAGTATTCGCGAAGGATTCTGTGATACGTTTGTTGTTTTCAGTAAGGCTTCTCTTACTTTCTTCCATACTCTCGTTCACCACAATGTAACCGTGTAATATTTGTTTTGATACGTTCATAGCCAAAAGAGCCGTTAGTACGAGGTACATCATACCAATCATCTTCTGTCTCGGAGTTTCTTTACCACCACCCATTTTTTCTAATTATATATTAAATGAATATTCTGTTTAATTACTGGCTACCAGGTATAATTGAATAATGATATAAAAGTTACACCATTATTCAACTATTTTCCTAATAACAATTTATTAAGCCTTCATAGCGCTTAACATATTTCCGTAAATTGAATTTAAGGATGTTAAGTTAGAAGACAATTTAGACATTTCTTGACGATAAACTTTAGTATCATCTATTGAGTCGTGAAGGTTTTTCATTAAGTCATTTAAGCCACCGTAGAACTTACTCGTAGCATCAAGTTGATCTTTCGAACCTTGTAATTGTAATTCGTAAGTTGCATTTAAAGCGGATAAGTTTTTAGATACTTTGTTCAATGATTCACCGATTGAGTGACCAGCATCGTTTGAGCTAGCTAAATCAGACATTGCTGAAGCAGCTTTGCTATATGTATCAGCTAAAGTTGAAACGTTTGAAGAAGCTTTTTTAACGCTGTCAACATATTCGTTTGTTGCAACGGTAGCATTGCTGATATCAGCCATTTTACCTGCGTTTTCGCTTAATGAACGCATACCGTTTCCTAAACTTTCAATTAAAGCCGGACCGATTTTTGCGTCTTCTAATAAATTATCTAATTGATTTGATATAGGAAGATCATTTCCACCTTCTTCATGATCAGCACCCATACCACCTAATTCAGGGTATGCTAATGACCAATCATATTCCTCATGAGGAATATCAGAAGCAAATAATGCGAATAATATGGCTTCTGTACCAAGGCCTACAATAAGCATTGGACCAGAACCCGGCCAGTGCATAATTTTAAATAATGCTCCTAGGATTACTACGGCAGCTCCTAGACAGGTGCTCATATGCATGACCTTCTTAAATCCTGTAACTTTTGGCAGTTTGTGACTCATAGCTTGTTTTTGTTAGTTAGTTAGTTAGTGTTTGTTTTTTGTGTTTGTTGTTACTGCTTAAGATTAAATATCATCCCCTTTCGAACGACCTAAATAAGTCATTACGTTACGGAATCCTACATAACATTTAGCAGTATCTTGATATTCATAAGTACGGGATGAATTTTGCAAATAGTAACCAATATCTTTCCAGCTTCCACCACGTATTACTTTACGTTTAAGAACGTTTGCATCTTTATCCTGAGCTTCGTATAAATAGTCAGGGTTTAAGTCATGTTCAAAGTCATAAGCTGATTCATCAAATGCGTTGCTTGTCCACTCTGATACATTTCCAGCCATACAATATAAACCGAAATCGTTAGGGTTATAAGAGTAAATATATACTGAGTGGAATCCACCATCATCAATATATGAACCACGCATTGGCTTGTAGTTACCTAAGAAACAACCACGAGCGTTACGGATGTAAGGACCACCCCAAGGGTACGGAGATAGATCAAGGTCACCACGAGCAGCTCTTTCCCACTCTGATTCAGTTGGTAAACGGAAATCATTAACGATAGTTTGTCCTGTTCCCATTAAATAATTGTTTAATAATAATGAACGCCAGATGGAGAACGCACGAGCTTGTTTCCAAGTTACACCAACAACAGGGTATTGATCATAAGCCGGATGCCAGAAGTACATATTAGTCATCGGTTCGTTAAATGAATAAGTATAATCATGTACCCAAGCTAAAGTATCAGGGTATACGTTAATAATATCTTTAATGATGAAAGCAGAACGGTCAACACCTTTACGCTCGCGAGGAACATAATTACCTTGACCAACAGAAACCTGATCTTTCACATTGTAAGTACCTAAAGTTTTAGCATCCTTACCTGGATCACCTACCG
>JAYTSW010000082.1:0-2472 GCA_043745425.1 Sphingobacteriaceae bacterium
GCTAACCTCTATACTACCTTAAGGCTTTTTCCGAAAGCGAAACAACATATTGATTCTGCTATATTCATTGCCAAAAACATTGGTTGTGTTCAGTGTTTAAAAGATCATTATTCAAGTTTTTCGCAAATGGATAGTTCTTCTAATAATTATAAAGGCGCCTTTTTAAATTTAAAACTCTTTATCAGATACAACGACAGTTTAATCAGCGAAGAGAATACAAAAAAATCCAGTCAAGCTAAATTACAATATGATTTTGATAAAAAAGCCATTGCCGATAGTCTGAAAAACTCTGAAATAAAAATTAAGGCAGAACTAAAACACGATCAAGAAATTCAGCAACAAAAAATATATTCTTATGGAGCAGCTCTTGGATTTATACTCATGTTGATTATTGCCGGCATTTCGTTCAAAGCCTTTAAACAGAAACAAAAAGCAAGTTTAATTATTGAGCAACAAAAAAATATTGTTGAGGAAAAACAAAAAGAAATTATTGACAGTATTCAATATGCTACACGTATACAACAAGGTTTATTTCCAACAGAAATATACATTGAAAAAACGTTTAATAGATTAAAAAAGTAAATAAATAATTTATACTTCAAAAAATAAGTATGCCCTGGAAAAAATCACCACCTCAGAATAATTATTACGCTGTTATTTTCGCGTCTACCAAATCAGATAATCTGGAAGGTTATGCCGAAATGGATGAGCTAACTTTAAAATTAGCACAAGAACAACCAGGTTTTCTAGGTTACGAAACGGCAGGCGACCTTAAATCAGGAATTTTTATTTCATATTGGGAAAACATGGAAGCTATTAACGGTTGGCGAAAAGACTCCACCCACTTAATGGCTAAAGCCAAAGCCGACCAATGGTATAAGCGTTATTTAAGTCAGATTTGTAAAGTGGAACATTCACATTTATACGAAGTTTAATTATTTTATTTTGAGAAAAAAACAAACCATAATTTTTATTTTTTTTCTGCTTTTATTTTCAGGAATAAAAGGCCAGAATTTTAAATACATAGATTCTTTAAAGACAAAAGTTAATTCCTATACCCGCACCGATACCATGGCGTTGGTTGAAATTAAACTACTTTATGAGGCCCTTGTATCAAACTCTGAATTTGATACGGCATTAGTTTATGCGCAAAGAGGTCTCAAGTTGGCAAAAGCTGCAAAAAATACACATATTGAAATTCAGTTTTACAGCTCACTTGGTATCGCCTACTGGAATAAAGCGGATTACAACAACGCTCTATTTTACTACGAACAAGGTATTCGGAAATCAGAAGAAATGGGCCACAAAAATTATATAGCTGTTTTATATAATAACATCGGCTTAGTTTATCTTGATAAATCTAACCTTCCAAAAGCATTAAATTATTTTATTAAATCTTATGAAATAGACAAAAAAAATAATTTTGCAGAAGGAATGTCTTCAAGTCTTTTAAATATTGGTTTGATATATAGTGACATGGGGGAATATAAAAAATCTTTAAACTATTATTTAGAATCCCTTAAAATGTGTGCGATAATGAAAGATGAACAGTGTCAGGTTATTCCTTTAATAAATATTGGGCAAATTTATGGCAATATCAATGACAAAACGAAATCACTTGAGTATGACTACAAAGCTCTTCGTATTGCTGAAAAATTTGGTGATAAACGAAGCATAGCTCTAATTAACAACAATATTGGCTGTATATATAATGAGAAATTCGATTCTAAAAATGCTTTTTTTTATTTTAACACGGCACTCGAAAACTATTTAGTGTCGGGTGATAATAATGGAATTGTAATGGTATTAAATAACCTAGGCGATTTGAATTGCCGAATTAGTAATTTCAAATCTGCCATTCCGTTTTTTGAAAGAGCATTGAAATTAGAGAGTGAATTTGAATTGACAGACGACGAAAGTAAATCGAGAAAAGGCTTAGCGACTGCCTTTTACGGGCTCAAAGATTATAAAATGGCTTATGATAATTATATTTTATTTAATCGACTTAATGATAGTATTTCTTCTTTAAAAAATCTTGGAGAGATAAAAAACATACAAACCTCTATGGAAATAAAACATAGAGAAACAGAACTAAATCTTGAGAAAGAAAAAGAACTTGCGGTAAAAGATGCAGAAAAACAAAAGCAAATATTTTTTACAATTGGCGCAATTATTATTTTATTGATTGTGTTGGCATTCTCGATTTACGTTTACCGTCAAAAAAGTGTAATTGAGAAACAAAAACATTTAGTAGACGAAAAACAAAAAGAAATTTTAGATAGTATTAAATACGCCAAACGAATACAGCAAAGTTTAATGGCCAGTGAAAAATATATTCAGAAAAGTATTGACCGATTACAGAATAAAAAAACTTAAAGAATTTCTTTGAGCTGATCTAAGGAATTTATTAAACTCACATTTTTGTGTTTAGTTTCAACAGGAGCTTTAGTTCCAAAATAAACCGCCTTCCAC
>JAYTSW010000083.1:0-2468 GCA_043745425.1 Sphingobacteriaceae bacterium
TTATATGCACCATCAAATTATAGCTGGACTCAACCTGGTCCGTTAACGGTTTCTTCAAACACTACACTTATTTCTTTCGGAAGTATTACCAGCGGAACAGTTGTAACTTATACGGTTGTTGCAATGGGACCGAATGGTTGTATTGGTAAGCAAAAAGTCACCTTTGCTAAAGATATAACGGTTCCGACCTATACCCCTTCTCCGTCACCATTAACAGGTATTACTTGTGCTAATCCTTGTGTGGCTATGTCACCTGCGGGTAGCTCAACTGTTCCAATCACGTTTACGTTTACTTCACCGCCACCAACACAAACAGCAACTACTGCAGGAGCTTTAATGTGTGTTCCAGGTGCGTATACAATGACTTATGTGAATCAATTAAATGGTTGTAGTAAAACTTCCACTTGTTACGTTAATCAAAACGTTGTTCCTCCTGGAATTAATCCTGCACCTTTGGTTTATTTACCTTGCGGACAAACCACAACCATTATTAGTGCAAATACAGTAACAACTTCTCCTACTTATTCATATACGTGGGCAGGCCCTTCCGGATCTGCTATGAGTTGTCCGGGTGGTACTGCTTGTGCAACTACTTCAGTTAATATGCCTGGAACTTATTTTGTTACTATTTTTAACACTGCTAACGGATGTCGTTCAACTAATTCAGTTAATGTAGTTGCAGGTGGAATTAACGCAAGTTTCGTTCCTAGTCCTTCTGATGGATTCTCCCCGCTATCAGTCTCTTTTAATAATACAAGTCAAACAGGTTCTACAATTTCAGGTTCAATAACCACTTTATGGAATTATGGTAATGGTATTACCTATACGACCACAGGCTCAGCAACTTCTTATTCGTTAAGTGGTATACCTGGCGGTTCTACTATTTATCAATCTGCCGGTTCATATACTGTATTCTTGGTGGTAACACAGTTAACAGGAACATTTACTTGTGTAGGAACAGCGAGTGCAGTTATTAATGTAGAGTTACCATCGAAATTAGATGTGCCAAATGTGTTTACACCAAATGGTGATGGTGTTAATGATGTATTTATGTTACAAACAACCAGCTTAAATGAAATCACTTGTACTATATTTGACCGTTGGGGTGTTAAGATGTATGATGTAAAATCTGACAAAGGAAATATTGAATGGAATGGTAAAAACTTTAGCAATAAAGATGTGCCGGCCGGAACTTATTTCTACATCTTAAAAGCAAATGGTAAAGATGGTAAAACATCGTGGTTAGATAGCGATGGTAAACAAATACCGGAAAAAGGTACTATCAGCTTATTCAGATAGTATTTTATTAAGCTTTTTATTAAAAAAAACCTGCCAAAAATGGCGGGTTTTTTATTTTTAATCCATTTAAAAATTAAAGCGTTTTTGGTTTATAAGGGCTTAATTACCTGTTAATATCTCGACAAACGACCGAGTTAGTGTCCTTTTTTTTTAGTGAGCTTATCGTCTAAATGAGTGGGGAAATCGGTTTAAACAGACTTTCATTGTAAATTTATAGAGTCTGTAACATCCTTAAAATGAAAAAAAATATTTTCTTAATTCTTTGCTTTGGTATTTTAACCATTAGCTTGAAATCGCAAGTTTTAGATTATAACTCTTTAGTATCCTACATTCAAACTAATACGAAAGAGAATACTAAAGACAAAATAATTGCAGTAAACGTCTGGTCTGTTAATAATAAGATTAGTCGTGATGCAAATATTGATTTAAATAATACAGCCTTTATTTTTAAAGATGCCAAACTTAAAAACGGAAGCAAAGGGATGATTGGAATTGTTATTTGCATTGATAATGACGAAGTAATTAATAACATCACCTTACAAAAAGACGGCATCAATACTTTAATAAAAATTAATGCTTCGCAAGTACCTCCATCTCTTTTATTAAATAATAAAACTGCCGGTTATAATGTTGGTTTTGATTCTAACGGCATTGTGTTATTTGAAAATTTACAAAACACTACTTTTCTAAACTCAATTCGTAATTTAATAACCAGGTAACATGTATTTAGCAAAAAAAATATTTTTAGTTCTCGGTTTTTGTTTAGGAAACATAAATTTGTTTTCACAAACTTCTCCCGATTGTGTAACCGCACCAACAATTTGTGGTAATACTAATCTTGCCTTTGTTTCGTCGAGCGGCAGTGGTGCTTTTGTTGATTACACAACTGCTACTACTATTTCCAATCCGCAATCGAGTCCTGTTGGAATTGTACCACCAGGAGGATCAGGTTGTCATTTAGCTGGTGAATTAAATCCTAATTTTTTTATTTTTACCTGTCAAAGTGCGGGCACTCTCGAATTTGATATTGCATCCGGACCAGGAGTACAGATGGGATGTTATGATTGGGTAATGTGGCCATACACTGCCGCGACCTGCTCTGGTATTAGCGGAAATACATTACCTCCTACAAGGTGTTGCTGGAATTCTGCCTGTAGCGGTGGAACAGG
>JAYTSW010000084.1:0-9034 GCA_043745425.1 Sphingobacteriaceae bacterium
TATTGAAGCGATTGAATGCAAACGATTCAAACGGACTGGACGACTTTGAAAAAGAAGCGCTGGAAGGTTTTGATAGTTTGGATAATATTGAGCAGGCTAAACAATTGACTAATTCTGTCAACGCAAAAATTGATGAAGTTTATTTTAAAAAGGGAAGTGCTAAAAAAGGAATGATGTATTTAAGTATGGCCGCCGGATTAGTGTTGGTAGTTGGCTTAAGTATTTTCTTTGTGAATTTTTTAGGACAAAATAAAGAAGTGGCAATGAGTGCGGAAACAAAAAACACCGAACAATTAGCCAATGAAGTTTCAAAACCAACCGACATTGCTCCTGCTCCATTAGAAGAACAAAAGGCAGGAGGAAAAGCAAGTGCAGGTGATGATGCAAAACCAGTAGTGGACGCAATTACAGAAACTGCTGCAACAGGCGCAAAAGATATTTCGAGTACAGATAGAAGAGCCAATAATCAAGCTGATAAAGATGATGGATTAACATCACGCATGGTTTTAAAAGAAAGTAAGAAACCGGAAAGCACAACTGAAAAATCTCCAAAAACAAGTGATGCAGAAAGCGGTTATGATTTTAAACAAGCCGAAAAAGATAAAATATCTCAAGGACCTGTTATAAATAATCCTGCTTCGCCTTCGGTAGTTATTGCTGATCAAAAAAATAAAGCGAAAGAAGAAACTGAGTTGTATGCCAATGAAAAATCGGTTTCAACAAAAGGAAATGCAGCTACTACTCCAGCAAATAGCTCTGCATTAGCAGGTGGTGTTGGCGGAAAAGAAGCAAAGAAAAAATCTGAATCAACAAGGAAAAAAGCCAGTGGTGAAGCTTTAGGTAATGAAGATTACAAAAGCAGTAATGATGAATTAGCAAAAACACAAACAACTAGTAACAATAACAATGCGCCCAGTGAAACTAAACGCGATGAAAGTGGCTCTTTACACAACGTTGAATTTTCTAATCACGCCTATAGCAAACCACAAGATTATTTGAAAGTGGAAATTAATAAAAGTGAAATGCTGAAAACAAATGTAAAAGCATTTAAAGCTGAGTTAACTATTAACGAAAAAGGAACGGTTACTGCAGTGAAATTCTTAACGCCACTCGATAATACATGTACAGGTTGTAAAAAGGAATTAGAGAAAATTTTATTGAACATGCCGGGCTGGAAACCTTCAGCTGCTAAAAAATCGGTTAAAGAAACGGTGAGTTATATTGATCAGTAGGTTTCACGCAAAGACGCTAAGGAGGTAAAATTTATATCTGTTTGAAATTATAAATTAATTACAGTGGGCATCGCCTAACAAAATACCGTATGCATTATCTGCCTTTGAATCTCTAGCAGACCCAACTTTTACAACCTTAACCCAATTCGTTGTTGCATTGTGACTCTTCAAAATATTACAAACCGTTTCCGCAAATCTACTTTGATCAACACCATTATCCTCAACACTTACGTATAAAACGTTTGCTTCAGTCAATATTACTTCAAATACCTTTTCTCCAAAAGCAGTTTTCACATCTTCAACCGCAGCTTTATTGTTCAGGTTTTCCAGTGGATTTTCAGAGCTACAGGCGTTAATAATAAAAAGTAGAGGTAAAACGACTAATTTACTAACTTGTTGGTAAAAAATCTTTATTTGTTTCATATAGTATATTCATTAAATAAATTTATAATTGTTTATGCAGAACGAGATCTAACTTGAGAATACAAATCATAAATTTCACCAATTATCGTTGAGGCAGTTTTAATTTTCATTCCATATAAAGTTTGGCGAAATGAAGATATTTGAACCTCGCCCATAACTACCAGTTCTTTCTTTTTCTCAAGTTTTTTCAATATCTTTTTTCTTGACAGCTCGAGGTCATCAGGAACTGGCAATGACAATGCTAGTAAAAGATCAACTTCGGCAGCCATTAATCTTTGTTTAGAATTCCCTTGCCCAACAATCAATTTACGAATTTCCTTAGAAATCTTTTCCAAAAAAAAAGTATATCTTTTTTGAGCGCTCATGGTATGGGGCTAATAAACTTTTGATTTTACTTATAAATCTCTTTCTTCGCAGCTAGCAAAGTGTTTTTTAAGAGTGAAGCGATGGTCATTGGTCCTACCCCACCAGGAACAGGAGTTATGTAAGAACATTTTGGAGCGCAGCCATCAAAATCAACATCGCCCACTAATTTATAACCTTTTGGAAGCGATGCATCATCAACACGATTAATACCCACATCAATAATTACCGCGCCAGATTTTACCATATCAGCTGTAACAAAATCAGGTTTACCAATAGCGGCAATAATAATATCTGCATTTAAGCAATGTGCTTTTAAATCTTTGGTACGGCTGTGACAAAGTGTTACAGTGCAATTGGCGAACTTAGAATTTTTCGCCATTAAAATACTCATAGGCGAACCAACGATATGACTTCTTCCAATCACCACACAATTTTTTCCTGAAGTTTCAATATTGTAACGCTCGAACAATTGCGTAATACCATAAGGCGTAGCGCTGATGTACGTCGGTAAATCTAAAACTAATCGTCCTACATTTATAGGATGAAAACCATCCACATCTTTACTTGGTTTTACAGCTTCAATAATTTTATGTTCTGAAATATGTTTTGGCAATGGTAATTGTACAATATAACCATCAATGTCTTTATCATTATTTAAGCCCTCTAATTCTTTCAATAAATCTGCTTCAGAAATTGTTGAGGGAAATTTTTTGAGTGTTGATTTAAATCCTACCTTCTCGCAAGTCTTCACTTTTGAACCAACATAAGCTTGTGAAGCAGGATCATCTCCAACCAAAATAGCAGCTAAATGAGGGATTTTACCGCCACCAGCAACAAATTGTTTTACCTCTGCAGCAATTTCATCCTGCATTATTAAGGAAATCTTTTTTCCGTCGATTAGTTGATGGCTCATTGTTTCCATGTTTTATTATTTCTAGGTTTGCTTGTTTCTACGCTGCTAGGTTTCTTGGTTGCCAGGTTTGTTCTTTATACTTTCTCAACCTAGGAACTTTTCAACCTAGAAACATTATTGCGGACCTCCTGGCATTTTTGGCATATTACGCATCATTTTTGCCATGGCATTTTTATCATTCATCATACGCATCATTTTACGCGTATCTTCAAACTGCTTCAATAATTTATTTACTTCAACAATATTTAAACCGCTACCTTTTGCAATGCGTTGTCTACGACTCCCATTAATCGTCTCAGGTTTATTTCTTTCTGTTGGTGTCATTGAATAAATAATCGCTTCAATATGTTTAAAAGCATCATCTTTTATATCCGCATCTTTAATTGCTTTACCAACACCGGGAATCATACCTACTAAATCTTTAATGTTTCCCATTTTTTTAATCTGTTGCAACTGACTTAAAAAATCATTCAAATCAAATTGATTTTTTGCAATCTTCTTCGATAATTTGCGAGCTTCCTCTTCGTTGTATTGTTCCTGTGCGCGTTCTACTAAAGTAACAACGTCACCCATTCCTAAAATACGATCGCTCATACGTTCAGGATAGAAAACATCCAACGCATCCATTTTCTCACCTGTTCCAACAAATTTTATTGGTTTGTTGACAATAGATTTAATTGAAAGAGCAGCTCCACCGCGAGTATCACCGTCTAATTTTGTTAAGATAACACCGTCGAAATCCAAACGGTCGTTAAATGCTTTTGCAGTATTCACCGCATCTTGCCCCGTCATTGCATCAACAACAAATAAAATTTCGTTAGGCTTAATGGCCTTTTTTAAATCCGAAATTTCATTCATCATCATCTCATCCACTGCCAAACGACCAGCAGTATCTATCAACACAACTGAATTTCCGTTTTCTTTTGCTTGTTTAATCGCAGCTTCTGCAATTTTAATTGGATTTTTTTCTTCTTTATTTGCGTATACAGCAACGCCAATTTGTTCTCCTAAAACTTGTAATTGGTCAATAGCGGCCGGACGATAAACGTCACACGCCACCATTAAAGGCTCTTTTCCTTTTTTAGTTTTAAGATAATTGGCAAGTTTTCCTGTAAAAGTTGTTTTACCCGAACCTTGCAAACCACTCATTAAAATAATAGTTGGATTGCCCCCAAGAAAAATATCTTCTTTTTGTCCGCCCATTAAAGCGGTCAATTCATCATGTGTAATTTTAATTAAGAGCTGACTCGGAGAAACAGAGGTCAACACATTTTGTCCGAGTGCTTTTTCCTTAATTGTATCCGTAAATTGTTTTGCAACTTTAAAGTTTACGTCGGCATCGAGTAATGCTTTACGAACTTCTTTCAACGTTTCAGCAACGTTTATTTCTGTAATCTTTCCATGACCTTTTAAAACTTTAAAGGCGCGGTCGAGTTTATCACTTAAATTATCAAACATATTCTATTAAAATAACAGCTAAAATTACAAAATTGCAGGTGCAATTTGCAATGAAAAAGCAGAATGTTTACTATTTTTATAATAATTGGTGAAAATTGGTGTAATTAGTAGCCCGAAAGAAATGAATACCAACGAAAATCACATGAAACGCTGTCTGGAACTGGCTTTAAAAGGCTTAGGGCAAGTTGCTCCAAATCCGATGGTGGGATGCGTTATCGTGAAGAATGGGGCAATAATTGCTGAAGGTTTTCATAAACAATATGGAGAAGCGCATGCGGAAGTTAATGCCATAAATTCGCTAGAATCCGATTTTGATTTTAGCGATTGTATTTTGTATGTAAATTTAGAACCTTGCTCGCATCAAGGAAAAACACCGCCATGTTCAGATTTAATTATCAGCAAAAAATTTAAGAAAGTTATTATTTGCAATGTGGATACAAATCCATTAGTTGGCGGAAAAGGAAGTGAGAAATTAAAAACTGCGGGAATCGAAGTAGAAAGTGGTGTATTAGAAAAAGAAGGAAGAGAATTAAATAAACGTTTTTTTACATTTCACGAAAAGAAAAGACCTTATGTTATTTTAAAATGGGCGCAGACTAATGATGGATTTATTAGCAAGACTCCAATACCGGAAAATAAAAATGATAATTGGATTACCTGTGAAGAAAATAAAAAACTAGTTCACGAATGGCGTGCGCAGGAACAAGCGATAATGATTGGCACAAACACGGCTTTAACTGACAATCCTGAATTGACTGTTCGTTTAGCAAAAGGAAAAAATCCAATTCGAATAGTAATTGATAAAGATTTAAAATTAGAACCTGATTTAAAAATATTTAACGATGCCTCCGAAACCCTTGTTTTTACAGGACTTTCAGCGACCTCAGCAAAAAATATAAGATACTTTACAATTGATTTTACAAAAAGCGTATTACATCAAATGCTAAACGAACTTTATACTTTAAATATTTCGAGTGTAATTATTGAAGGCGGCACAACTCTACTCGAAAGTTTTATAAAAGAAAATTTATGGGATGAAGCAAGGGTTTTTGTAAATCCTAATAAAAATTTCGGAAGCGGTATCAAAGCTCCCGATTTAGATTTAAGTAAAGCTTTGAAGGAAAAATCAAAAAGCGATTATCTGTTCACATTAAAAAATTCAGTTTAACGTGGTTTATATCATTCTGGCCATCGCCACTAGTATTTTTTTACTGAGTATTTTTAAATTGTTTACTAAATACAATGTAAATACGTTTCATGCTATTACCGCTAATTATCTGACCGCTGCCATAACGGGGTTTTGTTTTTCAAAAAATGAAATCAATTTAAATTTACTCTCAGAAACCCATTGGCTTTATGTTTGTTTGCCTTTAGGTTTTTTATTCATCTCTATTTTCTATTTGATTTCATTAACTGCACAAAAAATAAGTATTGCCGCTGCTTCTGTTGCCAATAAAATGAGCGTGGTGATACCGGTTTTATTTTCCATCATTTTCATTGGAGAAAAATTAAGTATTTTAAAAATAATTGGTATAATTTTGGCCTTAGTTGCAGTTTATTTTGCCAATAAACGGAAATCGGCAGAACATCAAGGGGGCACTAGTTTATTATGGTTACCCGTTTTAGTTTTTATTGGAAGTGGTTTAATTGACACGAGTATTAACGCTGCCCAAACCTATTTATTTACCCTACCCGTGCACAGCGAGCTGTTTAGCATTGGCATTTTTTTTAGCGCTTTTTGTATTGGCAGTTGTATTCTCGTGTTTCAATTTTTCGGAAAACCAAAAAGTGGAGTAAAATTTGAATTAAAAAGTATAATTGCCGGAATAATTTTAGGGATACCAAATTACTTCAGTATTTTCTTTATCATTAAATCGCTTGAGGCAAATGTATTTAACAGCGCACAACTCTTTCCTGTATTAAACATTTCTAATGTTGTTTTAACCGCTTTGGTTGGGTTTTTATTTTTTAAAGAGAAACTTAGTATTCAAAATATAATAGGAGTTGTATTGGCAATTATTTCAATACTACTAATAACATTATAAAAGAGTTTACTCCTTTATTAATTTCGTTCTGTACACTTGCGCGCCATTCCTCATAACTCTTAAATGATAAATACCGTTAGCTTGTTCACTAATATTTATCTTCAGATTGTTTTCTTTGGTACTTTCCTGTTTTACCAACTGGCCAATACAATTATAAATTTCAATAGAACTGCTCTCATTTGAATTAAATAAGCTCAATTCAAATTCACCATTATTAGGATTCGGATAAATAGTAATTCCTGAATTACTAAAAGGTATCTGCGAAACATCAGTACACGTACCAACATTTTGAGTAATTTGAAAATAGCCATTACACCCATTACCAATACTGCCTGTAATTGTATAAGTTGTGCTAATTGTTGGAGAAACGGCTATTGGATTACCGGTTATGAATCCTGGGTTGTATGTATAGGTAGAAGCACCTGATGCTGTTAAGGTAACCGTTTGGCCGGGACAAATAATACTGGAACTGGATGTTGCCGAAAAGACAGGTGTAAAATTCACATTAACAGAAACTACTTTCAGGCCTGTACAAGTGCCATTCGATCCAGTTACCGTATAATTAGTGTTTATTAGCGGAGAAACAATAATGTTAGAAGTAAAAGCACCTGTACTCCAGGTATAACTGGTTGCTCCTGTAGCCGCTAAAGTAGCGCTGCTTCCCGAACAAATTGTTTGGCTGGCACAAACTACAGTAGTAGTCGATGGTATATTAACAGTAGCTGTTCCTGCTAAACAACCTGAGCCATCTTTTGCAATAACGGTATAAGTACCCGGAGTAACACCGGTTATAGATTGCGCATTACTGCCCGTTGGATTCCATGTATAAGTATATGGACCCGTTCCGCCGCTTACATTCGCTGTAGCAGAACCAGCCGAACATGTTGATGAAGTTGCCACAGCATTTACCGTTAAAGCCGACCCTGCGCACGACATACAATTCGTTTGATAATACATCCCTGCCAAGGCCACACAAAAACAATCACTGCTATTATTTACACCATAAGTTGCAACTGTTTGTCCGGAAACCGCAGATGTACCGGGTGCCTGCATAAAATCCCACATATTCTGCACTGTAGTTGGATACGAATAATTAAACACACTTGAATTCAATTTGATCTGCTGATTTGAAATCCCTTGTAAATCTGACATTAAAATGAAATTGTTTGTTAGCGTAACAGAACCACAAACATTAAATCCGGTTATACTATCAATTATTGCAGCCCCTTGAGAAACATGTGTTCCATCTGCAATCACAATACTTCCTGTATAATTTTGTGACGGATCAGTATAAATGATAAACAAAGTGGCCCCATCAGTATCATTCGCTCCAATTGTTACTGGCAAATTATTTAATACATAATTTCCATTACCTGTAATAAAGGAAGTAAGGTCAGCTCTATAGGTGTAAGTGCCAACATAACCCCAGCATTTATCAATATCACTACCGACTATCACCATTGGAAAATTAGAGTTTGTCATTGCGGGATTAGTTACATTAGCCGTTACCGTTGTCCCATTACCGGATGTAACACTATACAAAAAAGCTTTTACAATTGTAGCGCAAGGCGGAATACCGCCAATAGTAATAGTTGCGGGCTGGTTAACTCCAACCGAAGGTGTCATTGAAACACCTCTCTTGTGAAGTCTTACAGATGCTTGCGTAAAATCTAAACCGCAGGCAGAGTTTGTGTAGCTGGTAGCTATAGTTCCGTTACCGTTTTGAATTGTTGCCGGCTGAAACTTTTGAGAATAACAATCCTTACAAGGTGTACCCAATATCCTGTCTTGCTTTTGCGCAATTAAAGAACTTGTAATTAAAAAAATTAGCGAGATTAGTTTGTACAATTTTTTCATGAACAATTTACATTAAATGTTATAATTAAAAAGGGAAGCATATGCTTCCCTTTTTAATAAATATTTTCTTATTTACTTCATCAGCGTTACGTGTCCTTTGAGCTCATGAGATTTACCGAATACGCTGGTGGCATTTATTAGCCAGGTATAAGCGCCTTCTTCTGAGGTAATTTTTCCACGACCTTGGAAAGTTCCGTCCCAACCTTCTTCAAATGTTTTTGTAGAGAATACTTTTTCGCCCCAACGGTCGAAGATATTTAATTCATATTTCACTATGCCAAATCCTTTTGGTTGGAAAATATCATTCATACCATCACCATTAGGTGTAAAGGCATTCGGTACATAAATTCCGAAATCTTCACCAACTACTAACGGTCTGATTAAAGTATCAATACAACCTTTATCACTCTTAACAACTAATACTACCGGATAAGTACCGGGCTCTGTATAAGGGAACGTTGGGTTTTGTAAAACAGAAGTGTATTGTGCTGTATTCATAAAGTACCAATTCCAACTTACAATTGTTGCGCCGTAAGAAGCATCGGTAAATGTTACAAACGGATCTAGATTCACAATTGGTTTAAGCGGTGAGTGATTAAAGTCAGCCACTGGTGAAGGATAGATATCAATGGTTACTGGAACCACCGTACTTGTACAACCAAATCCATCCATTATGGTTAATCCTAAAGTATAAGAAGCTGCTTCATCAAAACAATACGCTCCGTTTACCGAACCAGTAA
>JAYTSW010000085.1:0-8998 GCA_043745425.1 Sphingobacteriaceae bacterium
GTGGTAATTCTGAAACGGCAAAAAAACATTACGCTGATTATTCTCCTCCAATGGAAAAAGTGGATAAACAGGCAAAAGCATTTTTCACAATGAACCTAAAACAGGAAAAAGGAAGTGGGCGCCCTACAAAAAAGAATAGAAGAAATTTAGGAAAAGAGGGCGGATGGTTTTGGTAATTCAGAAAAAAAGTTTTAATTTTATTAGATGAGTTGTATCAAAAAAATAATTATTCTAGCCTTATGTGCAATTTATTTTCAGAGTATTGCGCAAGTGACGATCACACCATCTAATGTTCAGAAAGCAAAATGTTTCGGAATTTGTGATGGTCAGATCACGTTTAGTATAAGTGGAGCTACTGGGCCATTTAGCGTTGCCATCACTAATACCCCTGGTTGTACCAATCCTACAGTTGCTCCTTTTCCTGGCCCGACAGTAACTTTTACGAATATCTGTCAATGTAATGCCTATTTAACAACTTTTAGTTTTTATGACGGCACTAATACTTTTATTGGGAATAGTTATGGCTCATTTGGGTCAGGCGCAACAGCGCCACTAACTGTTAGTGCTAATGTGGTTCCAGCAACCTGCTCCTCTTGTTGCAACGGAAGTGTTTATTGTCAATCAACCGGAGGAAACACATCAAGTGGACCAACAACTTTTTCTATTGATGGTGTTTATTTGGCGTGGCAATTTTGGCCCGCGTTGAATGTTTGTCCGGGGCCGCATACATTGTGTGGAGTTGACAATTTTGGTTGTATTGTTTGTACAAGTTTTACTATGGGGTTTTCTACAACGGGAATAGAAGAATATACTATTATAAGCGGAGCTGTAACACCTAATCCCACTAAAGATAAATTTACTTTCTCAGGAAAAATTGATGAAGGCTCTGAGTTTATAATAACATCAATAACCGGACTTCAGATTCAACGACGAAGGGCAGAAAAATATTCTACCATTATGGAATTTGATGTTTCTGAATTAGAAAGCGGAATTTATTTTTTACACCACATTTCTAAAATTGGAGAGCGGACAGTAACGAAGGTTCTTATATATTAAACCAGCGAAATATCGAACTGCACAAGATCAACAAACTCTTGCACGCGCTCTTCAATATCGTTTTGTGATAAACCAATTAAGCGTTCGGTGCCAAATTTTTCAACTGTAAAACTGGCCATCGCGCTACCAAAAATGATAGCACGTTTCATGTTCTCGAATGAAATATCTTTTGTTTTAGCTAAATAGCCAATAAAACCACCGGCAAAACTATCGCCTGCGCCTGTTGGATCATAAACATTTTCTAAAGGTAATGCGGGAGCAAAAAACACTTCCTCTTTATTAAATAATAAAGCGCCATGCTCACCTTTTTTAATGACTAATGTTTTAGGGCCCATTTGTAAAATTTTCTGAGCGGCTTTTACCAATGAATATTCACCTGATAATTGACGCGCTTCAGAATCGTTGATAGTTAAAACATCAACCATAGTTAATGTTTTTTTCAAATCATCCATGGCAATATCCATCCAAAAATTCATGGTGTCTAACACAATTAATTTCGGACGTTTAGTTAACTGAGAAATAACTTTTTGTTGTACTGCAGGCACTAAATTCCCTAACATTAAAAAATCAACTTGTTTAGCACTTTCGGGAACAATGGGGTCAAAATTTTCTAATACGTTTAATTGTGTTTCAAGTGTATCGCGACTGTTGAGGTCGTTATGATATTTACCCGCCCAGAAAAAAGATTTTTCGCCTTTTTTAATTTGTAAGCCATCGAGATTTGTTCCTTTGCCTTTTAATATATTTAAAAAATCTTGTGGAAAATCATCTCCTACAACAGACACTAAACTTATGTCTTTATGAAAATAAGAAGCGGCTAAAGCAATATAAGAGGCAGCGCCACCAACTATTTTATCTGTTTTTCCGAACGGTGTTTCAATAGCATCAAAAGCAACAGTACCTACAACTAATAAACTCATGTTTTTAAATTTAAATTTTTATAAAAACAAAAGGATGCAGCTAATGCATCCTCTTATTTTTGCTCCTTCTCCTGGGCTCGAACCAGGGACCCCGTGATTAACAGTCACGTGCTCTAACCAGCTGAGCTAAGAAGGAATATCCCTAAACTGGGGCTGCAATATTACTATGTATTTTGCATATAACCAACAGAAAAGTGCAAATTTTGAGGCTTTTTAGAGGCTAAAAAAGACTTTAAAAGTAAAAGCCGCGAGGGTATCGGGCTTTTAATTGTAGTGGCCCTGATAGGAATCGAACCTATATCAAGAGTTCCGGAAACTCCCATTCTATCCATTGAACTACAGAGCCTTAATAGCCGCAAAGATAATCCAATTATTTATTTAGATTTATAATAAATTTACCCTTTTAGCGTTAAAGGTAGAATGATAAGAAAGACACAAATAGCCCTAGTTTTTGTATTTATTGCCCTAACAGGTTTTTCTCAAGTTAGGGTTGGTGAATGGAAAGACCATCTTAGTTATAATTCGTGTAACACGGTGGCTAAGGTAGGCGACGTAGTTTATGCATCGAATGGAACGGGTTTAATAAAATATACTACCTCTGATGCTTCAGTGGAACTAATCAGTAAAATAAACGGATTATCAGATATTGGTATTCAGTTGTTGCGCTACAATCCTTATAATGGAGTATTACTAATCGTTTACAATAACGCTAATATTGATGTTTTAAAGGACGGGGTAATTACCAACTTTTCTGATATAAAACGAAAAACAATAACAGGTAAAAAAAACATTAATGAAGTAACTTTTAAAAACAACATTGCTTATTTAGCTTGTGGTTTTGGAATTGTAATATTTGACACTGATAAAATAGAAACAAAAGACACTTATTATATAGGTCCGGGTGGCGCCTATATAAACGTTTACCAAATTGAAACAACAGACTCTACAATTTTTGCAGCCACTTCCGGAGGATTATATAAGGCTAACAACTCAACGCTTTTAAATAATTATCAAAACTGGAATATTGTTAGTGGTATTCCGCCAGGAACTTATAATGGAGTAGTAAAATACGGCAGTAAATTAATGTCAAACTATTCACCTTGGGCCGCAAACGGAACATATGGCAAAGACACCCTATATAGTTATGATGGAATAGTTTGGAAAAAAGACACCTTAAAACAATTCCCATATACTATTCGCAAAATAATACCAAATAATAATTATTTTACCGACATGGACCAGTTTGGGTTTGAAATTTATAATTCAGCAGGACTACGAACCGCATACTTTAGCGCATATTCTTTCGGATACTCTTTGATAGCAGACGTTGTTGTTGACGTTTCAAAGTCCGAGTACTGGATAGCGGATTTAGCACAGGGTTTTATTAAAAGCAATGGCCCTTATCCTTTTTACCCAAATGCAAAAATACAGGTTAATGGTACGCATAGCAATTACGTAAGCAATATTGATGCTTTTGATGGAAAAGTAATTAGTGCACCAACAAAAATTGACGAAACGGGAACCCCCCATTATTCAAAAGAGGGGTTAAATTATTATGAGGACTCTGAATGGAAATACATTAAAGAAAGTGTTGTGGACACGATTTACGATTATACGAACGCTATTATTGACCGAAAAGATCCTGCAAGAATTTGGGCAGGGAGTTGGTTTGAGGGATTGTGTGAGTATTATAATGGACAATTAATAAAAGTTCACAATAGTGTAAATGCGGCAATCCCCAATTTGTCTGCCTACGCTTATTGGCATCGCGTAGCAGGTTTATCAATGGATGAAACCGGAAACCTTTGGATTGGAGGAAGCGATGTACAGAATTTTTTAACAGTGCGAAAAACTAATGGCTCTTTTCAAAATTTTAATTTTTCTTCAGCAACACCTTTTGTTGGACGGGTTTTAGCTGATAAAAATAATCAAATTTGGGTTTTATTTCCTAGGAGCGCCGGCGTTGTTGGAGTTTATAATGGAGTAAACTACAGTACCGCCGCAGGAATTGCGGTGTATAAAAACAATAATTTTGCTGCTCCAGGCCCAAGTAATTTTAAATTCTTAACATTATCTGAAGGTCAAGGAAAGCTACCAGATGCTTATGTTTTTGCGATTGCAGAAGATAAGGATGGAAAAATATGGATAGGAACATCAAAGGGCATTGCGGTTTTTTATAACCCTGAAAATATTTTTACCGGCGCTAATTACGATGCGCAACAAATATTAATTACTCAGGATAATCATGTTCAAATTTTATTAGAAACCGAAAAAATAACAGCTATTGCAGTTGATGGAGCTAATCGAAAATGGGTTGGTACTGAAGCGGCGGGCGTATTTTGTTTTTCGGCCGACGGACAACAACAGATTTATCATTTCACAATAGATAATAGCCCATTGTTCTCAAATCTCATTCATGATATTGCCTATAATGAAAACACGGGGGATATTTTTATTGGAACAGATCAGGGAATACAGTCTTATCGTACTGACATTATAAAAGGAGAAAAAGAATTTACAAATGTTCACGCCTATCCAAATCCTGTTAAACCAGGATATACAGGAAATGTTTATGTGCGTGGATTAATAAATGAATCAGTTGTGAAAATCACAGACATTAATGGAAATTTAGTTTGGGAAACAAAATCGCAAGGCGGGCAAATCGTTTGGGGATTGAAAAACATTAAAGGACAAAAAGTAGCTCCAGGAATTTATCTTGCCTCCTGTGCGCTTTCCGACGGAAGCACTTCTGCGGTCGCAAAAATATTAGTGCTTAATTAATATGCTCGTTAAAACCGAAGGCATAATTTTACAAAACATAAAGTACGGCGACAAAAAATTAATCTTAAAAGTTTTTACTAAACAACAAGGGCTTGTTACGTTAAGCGCGATTGCCAGTAAATCACCAACAGCGAAAATAAAAATGGCGACTACAATGCCTCTACAGTTGGTAGAATTAAGCTTCAATTTGAAAGCAAATAAAGATATTCAGCAATTGAATGAAGCTAATTTAATTTATGTTTGCGATGATGTGAGCAAGAGTTTTAATAAACTGGCACTTGCTCAATTTTTAAATGAAGTGCTAATCAAATGCATTAAAGAACAACATCCCAACGAAGAACTTTTTGATTTCATAACATCTTCATACAAATGGTTTAATGAATCGAAAGAAGATTATAACAACTTCCACATTTGTTTTTTATTTGAGCTAAGTAAGTATTTAGGATTTGAACCACATAATAATTACGATTCTCAAAATAATTATTTCGATACTCGTGAAGGAAAATTTTCAAACACTTCACTCGGTTTTCCATTAGGATTTGATAAAACACAATCGCAACACTTCTTAAAAATATTTGATGCTAATCTTTTAGGCAAGCCATTGGGAAGAGGAGAAAGAAACGAGCTTTTAGAATGTTTGCTAGCCTATTATAAAATGCATGTGGCCGGCTTTAACGACTTAAAATCTTATAGCGTACTAAAAGAATTATTTAATTAATAATCTCTGTAAAAATTCCAGAAGCTGGTTTTTATTCCAAAATAAATGTAAGGATTTTGTAATTCGTAACCCCGGGCATCCCTAAAGCTTCGTTGAATATATCCTAACTCAACCCTTAAATTCATTTGAGGCACTAAAAAATAAGTTAAACGCAAATCACTTTGCATAAATGTGGTTTTAACTCCTTGTCCAATTGTGTTTCCGTATTCTTTAGGGTGAGTGGTGTATGACAAGAAGATGTTTTGTCCAACGTTTGAAGTTGAGGCGCTATCAACGCCAATTTCAGAATAAACACCTTGGGCACTAATCATAAACCTCCCTTTCCTATACGAAAGAAATCCTAGAAACTCTTTAAAGTTAGCGCCGAATGGATGAGCAAGGGGCTGACCGTAATGCGCATAATTTTGTGGAACTGAACCATGCGAGTAAGTGTAAGGCCTAACCGCATTATATTCTGCCTGAAAGGTAAGCCCTTTAATTCCAAAAGCATTAATATACTTTAATCCCGCTTGCAAACCTTGTTTATTCGCCCACCAACCGTTGCGAGCTTTTATTTCTTTCAAATAAAATTCGTCAAGTGCAATTTGTCCGTATAATTTCAGGCAAGAAAAAAACTTAGCAGAAAGATTTATACCAATGAAAGCATTATCTGGAGAGCCAACAGAATATTCCTGCGGACGATAAAAGACAACTGGATTTAAATAGTTGGGATCAAATCCGCGCGCACGATTAGTATCTGTTCCTTGCCAAATAACATTTTCGAAAACAGAAAGATTTAATTCTTTAATAATATTCCAACTTAAATAATGCATCGTCGCATATTTATCTTGAAATTTATTTTTTATACCTCCGGAATTTGTTAAGTCCTTCATCCAAGTATACCAAACACTATATTGAATGTGCCAAATGTTTGCATTAATTCTGAAGTATGGATAATTATTTGAAACATCAGATAATAATAGAGAACGATAACCATCACCTATAAAATGTTTTCCGTTTCCTACCTGTAAATTAAAAACTTTATTAGGGGAATACGAAGCGTAGCCACTAAAATTAGAATAGCTATATGAATTACTGCCTGATTTATAAGCCATGCCTAAACCCGGAATCAACATTTTTTCTTTTACTAAATTATCGGTGAAGTAGGGATAGCTAACATTTCCTGCAACAGCCGTTCCTACTAATGTAAAATCGTTATTGATGTTTAATTTAGCATGTAAGCCGCCACTTAATTCATTTACGTTTTTATTTTGTAAAACGTCGAAACCAGTTTGCATATCAACTATAGGCAGTAATTGAAAATTATATTGATTTCGTTTTTGAGGCCCCTCGTTAAAAGTTTTACTAAGAAAAAAGTTTTTTATCAGATAGTGCTTATACGCAACACAGGTGTCGCTAAAATTATTTAAGTCAGAACTTAAATAAGGTCGAAAACTACTGTGAAAACTGGTTGAAGGATGTTTAATGTTCCATTCATCGATTACTTGTTGAGTTTCCTGATTTAGAAAAATATTTTGCGCAAGAGGGTTGTACTGAGAATGCCCGCTTAGAAAAATGAATAAAGCAAAAACGATTATGATGTATCGATTATTCTTCAACTTTATTTAATTTTACTTTATGCGCAACAACTACCCAAAGAATAAAGATGCCACTGCAAGCCATAACAGTTAGTAATGATAAACTCGTATCGATATAATAACTTAAGAGAGAAACGCCAACGGTAATAACAGTAAACAGATAAATTATTATTACCGTTTTAACGTGAGAGCAACCACAATCAATTAAACGATGGTGAAGATGATTGCGGTCGGCCGAAAAAGGCGACTGACCTTTAACCGCCCTGATAATAAAAACACGAAGCGTATCCGTTAATGGATAAATCAATGCAGCTATAGCGAAAACCGGATTAGAAACATTCACCCAAAACGCATCCAAACGATCGGCAGGATATTCAATTAACTTGGCGCTCAATACGTAAATGAACATTCCGATAATCAACGAACCAGAATCGCCCATGAAAATTTTTGCCGGAGAAAAATTAAACACTAAAAATCCTAATAAGGATCCTGACAAGGCAAACGATAAAGAGGCAAGCGTATATTCATTAGCAAAAACAAACCAGGTTCCGAAAAACACCGTTGCTAAAAATCCAACACCTGCAGCCAGACCATCAACACCATCAATTAAATTCATGGCATTAACAACAACAATGTAAGTAAAGAGAGATAAGAAAATACTTCCCCAATCTGGTATCTGCTCAATACCGAATACCCCATGTAAACCTGTTATTTTAATATTACCCATCAAGATTAAAATAAGTCCTACAATTACGTGAGCAAATAATTTTTTTACCGGTGCGGTACCAATAATATCGTCTTTAACGCCAACAAAAAATAAAACAAGGCTTGTAGCAATCAAAATTTGAAATTCTTTTACAGATTCGTAAATGAGAGAATATTCATGAAGTTCCTCAATGTTATACCATAACGAAAACGAAAATAATGTAGCTGCGTATATGATAATTCCACCAATAGTTGGAATGGCGCGTTTATGTATTTTACGTTCTTCTGTCGGAAGGTCAATTAAATTTTTTAGTATAGCCACTTTAATAAGAGCCGGAGTAGAGTACAACACTACAACAAAAGCGGTTATGAAAACTAAAATTAAAAGTACCATTTAAAAGTCGTAGTAATTATTAAACAAGTTGGTTTTAAAACTTAAATATACGTAAGCTGTTTTGTTATTGGAAATGCCCGCTACAAAATTATGTTGAGTTTTGTATAAGAGCCCAATACTAATATTAGTATTATAAGAAGGATTCACTGTATAGCCTAATTTTAAATTAACATATTCATTGGAATAAATGCCTTTATTAAGATAGGTATTATACTGATAGTTATAACGTGCATTAAACGAAAAGCGCTGAAATTTATAATCTAAAACGCCAACCAGCTCTTTCCCGTTTCCTGGAGTGTAGGCAATATTTTGATTGTAATGAGAATAAGATTGATTAGATGTGTCTGTTATAGGGCTTGTATAGGCGCTTTCACTTACTTCGTTATATTCCGCCTGTAAAAACAAGTTTTTCATTTTAAAGGCATTAAAATATTTTATTCCAGCCTGGTAGCCAAAACCATTTCCAACAACACGTGTATTGCTTAAATCGTCTGCCATTAGTTGCCCATATAAGCTGATTAGCTTTGTGATTTTGATATTTAAATCGGAGCCAATTAAAATATTATTTTTATTATTTAATCCGTAGAACCCAAGGTTTGTAAAAATTACTGGATTAAAATATTGCCACTCCAAATGCTGAACGTTGTTTTTATCTCCTACATGCCATATTAATCCCTGAAAAAATCCAACATTAAACCATTTTGTGAAATTTAAACTCAGATGTTGAAATGATGCAGCTTTCTTCTGAAACAATCGCTCTGTATTTGGAACGATTTTTTCACTTGCCCCCTGTAAATTCATAAGCGCAGCATAAATGTTGGTGTATTGTAGGCGGCCTTTAAACCAC
>JAYTSW010000086.1:0-2442 GCA_043745425.1 Sphingobacteriaceae bacterium
AGCAAACAATACGAAATTCTTTTTTTATCGAATGCCCTTTCAAAAAAATACAAAAATCTTAAATTGTTTCTTAACGATAAATTATCAAACTATCTGGAACATGTTAAATATGACTATTCTTCTTTAATTAAACTTACTAGTACAGACAGGCTTTCATGTTATACTAATCAAAATTTATTTGTTGTAGCAGAAACAACTGCTGGGATAATGTTTTTGATAAATCAATTACATAGGGCAATCTTATCTATGGAACCACAATCTCCAGACCTATTTATATTTACAAGAGAAAATCTAGGAAATTATATGACTATGGATGTTGGCGCTGGAACAACTGATATTTCTTTTTTTAACTTATATTATGTGGATGAGCAGATTAAAATGCGTTACTATACCTCTGAATCAATTGTATGTGCCTCTAATTATGTAATTCAGAAATATCTTGAAAATAAAAACAATACTATTTCAATAACTGAAGATGAAATTGCCTCTTTTGATAATAACCTTCTTGACCAGGATTACTTGTATAATACATTAGGGAATTTCAGAAAATATTTGTTTGATATTATTAAAGTACAGGTGTTGCCTGAACTGAGGATAAAATTTAGGGATAGATTTCATGAAAATTGGAATTACGATTGGGGCACCACAATAGCAAAGGGCTGTAAGGTATTTGGTGGTGGATCAAAATTTGATGCTTTTTCTACAGGAGTCTTGGCATTGGATGATCATGGTCGAGGAGGCGCGGATTTTATTCATACTACTATGACAGAGTTACATAAATTGATTGTGCCTGACGAATTCTCGTCAAATATCGAGATGAGGAAAACTGACAATAGCCAATTGGATGATAACGAAAAGAAAAACTTATTAAATGTCATTGAAATGTTAAACAATGCGCTTGGACTTTCAATTATTAATATTTCGAATAACCCAGATTTAGATCAATTACAAAGAAACCATAATAAAAGTATGTTAGTAGATAATAATCATATTATAAAAAAAGAAGATTTAAACATGCCCGATGCCGAAAAAGGAATGTCAATGTTTGACGTGTTTAATAGAGATTGGATATAATAAATTCAAGAATTCCTTCCGAAGGGTTGTTGGAGTATGACACACTTCATATGGAAAACAAACCTTATTAAAAAATAATTAATCTCTCTAAAAGTGGCTGTCTGGAGTTATGACATGGGGCTGCTAAATTCCTTCCTTTTTCAAGCTTTTACAATTTACTCTTCGGGCTTGCCCGCTGCAGCCTTGGCGTAAGCGGGGTGCAAATATAGGCTTGAGCGCTTACATTCATTAATTGCCCTTGCAAATACCATTTCACTATAATAATATGGTAATGCAATCCCATATTATTATATAACGTCTGGCTTCGAATTAATTGATAATCCTTGCGATATTTTATTTTTTAGTGGTGCGGGCATATCTGCTCCTCCGCCTTCTAACTTCCCCTTGGGTGTAGATTTACATCGAATGTTATTTCAACATATAGAATTATTTAGTTCAAAGGACACCGTCGAACTTTCTAAGGAATTAGTATTTGAGGAAACGGTATCGAGACTGAACGAATTGAAAGAAAGTGGAAAGACGAACATGTTTTTATCTTTGTTTTCAAACATTTTTGAGGTAAGAAAAGAAAATAACGAAAGGTCTAATTTAATTACGCAACATTTACTCGATCACAGGCCCAATGACTCTCACAAATTTTTTGATTGGCATATAAAAAATGGCGGCAAACATATTACAGTCAATATCGATCAATTTATCGAATCAGTTTCAGGAATACGTCCATTCACCAAACAATCTGTTGCTGAAAGTCAATATAAAATAATAAGTTGCCCAAGCGAAGGATATATTTTAAAGATTCATGGTGATACGAATAAAGACGAATGGAAAACGCAAGGTTATACAATTGAAAATATAAATAAGTTTAATGATCAATTTGCAGCATTTTTAGATGAACAAATCAATTCTGTAAAATTTGTAGTTTTTATAGGCTACGGAGGAGTTGATAAGTATGACATTACTCCCTATTTTGATTCTAAACAAAATGGAAGCTTTAAAGGAAAAAAAGCGCTATGGATTCAATATGGCGGCACTGATGATCTAAAAGAACCGGAAAATATCAAATTGTCAATCGATACTATCCTTTCGAAATTTCAAAAGCATATCATCGTCGAAACAACGTGTCCAGAAAAAATTTTAAACTCTCTATTTAATAGGAGTGATAAAATACGTAATTCAAAGATTGACCAATGTTCTAATGGAAAAGATGTTGAAAATTATATAAAAGATGTATTGGTGACGAATAGCTTATAAAAATGAAACCAAAGTGGGTTTAGATTTCAAACAACTCATTCAACTCCTCCAATACTTCACCTAATTTCTCATTTATAGATTCTAGTAAATCTAAGTTTTCCTGTTCATCATCAGCTT
>JAYTSW010000087.1:0-8949 GCA_043745425.1 Sphingobacteriaceae bacterium
AATTTAGGGCCAAAAGCGTATTTTTTCTATCTCAAATCCAAATGGAGTAAGCTTTACGATGGAAGCCGAGCGAAACTTTTATCAAAATGTATTGTGAGATGGGTGCGGTAAATTATCAGCTTATATTACTTAATCACAAACTTCCTTCGTGTATAAGAATTCTGCGATAACATAGTTAATACATATACCCCCGATGAAAAACCTGCTGTTGAAATTTTAAATCCATTAATACCGGGAAGAAAAGTGAAATATTCTTCAGCCATAGTTCTCCCCATCGCATCATATACTTTCACTAAAAAATAGTAAAATTTAAGTGATTATCCTAGTAGGAGGTAGGGGAAGAGAGCTTAAATTTCAACAATTCTATACTCGGAGCACTATTATTTAACCTAAGAATACAACTTTAGCCAATTGAGTTACAACACCCGTTTGTTTTCGCGTATAACTCTATATAGAATATAAACAAGCGCAATACACGTAACAAGTATTCCAAACTGATTATGATAGGCTGGCTTGTCAGGTTTTATTTTGTTATAAAAGGTGTCTATAATGAAGTAACTGACGTTGAATAAATGGACGATGATACAAAAGTAAAGTGCCTTATTTAAATTTTTAACGGTCCAGATAATGATCGGAATTAGTAGAATACAAATAAAAGTAATGAAGCCATGTTTGTTCTCAGATATATTAAGTTTCATTAAATGATGGTTGAAACTCTGAAAGACATAGAAAAAGTGAATTAAATGATTAAGAGCAAACAATGTTATTAGAATTCGGAATTTATTTTTTTTTATTTCGTCAATATAAATTTGTTTGATACCGTAGTAGCCTATCATTACTAAAATGATCAAATTAAGAAGTGAAGATACCCTTCCTGAATTACGAGCACATTTATTAAAAATAAATTCTGGTTCTATTGAAAAAAAGTTACTCTTATCTAATGACGAAGTATAAGTTGCCCAAAAATAAATTAAGACTTCTAAAAAAATAATTAAAGTGATTAATAATGGAATTCTATTTTTCCTTAACATGCCTAATACTAATTGGTATAAGCCATTAACGAAACTGAATGTGTATTATTGTATTGTTCGAAAATTTATTAGGAATATGGAGATACTGCCAATGGCAGGTAACGGTTTGCGACTACAAGTAGTTGGCATTTGGAACACTCAACTGTCTATACCCACAAATATTTATTTAAAGATTCTGTGTTTATTAGCAAAGCCAAAGAAAAATTATCGTCTGCGAAGCAGGCAATAAATTGGCTTTGCGATGACCTCGTCCGTGCCAATTACTTGTAGTTGCTGTTATGTTTAGTGCGCGCCACACAGTTGTATAAGCGTGTCTGCATATTGAGTGTCTGCATATTTTAGTTTTTTGTCTGCTTGAAGAAGAAGCTAATTCATAACAGCGGATTCATTTACCCAGTGAAAGCCGCGATTTATTAACGGATAATCTTTAAAGGTTTTTTTAGTAAAAATTACATTTATTTTTTTTCCTTTCCATATGCCTGTTAACTTAAATTTGCCTTTATTGTCAAAATAATTTAATTTATAATTTTGTTCTGTAAAATTTTCCAATGAAAAAGTGATAGTCGAGGATAAACTGTCGGTGACAATATTAAATATCTCAGCGCTGTCTGTCATTTTAGTTACTTTTGAGATACCTCTGGATATTATCAAGCTTTTCCAACGAATTGAATCGGTAGCAATCGGTGCTAATGTGTCATTTTCAATTACAAATAATTCCGACTTATAAAACCCATCTATTTTATTCTGCTTGGAATAAACGCCATAAGTGAATGCATATGGCAAATAACAGTAACAGCTGTAAATTATGCATCCGCCAATAAACAATCCCTTTGAAATATTTCTGACCAAGCGATATTTACTCTCCGACCTTTGAATAGGTGGTAACTGAGAGGAGCTGCGCAAAATAAAAAAAGAGTACACCGTTTTTATTTCCCTTGCGCCAATAAGAACCGAAAGAACGAGGAGATGGATCGAGAATATTTTAGCAGGCACATCATAGCAGAGATCTGTCATTACGATATTAACCAGAATGCCAAAAGAAAGCAATGAACCTAAAGTCTTTGTTCGCTTGAACAGGAGCAAGGCCCCTGAAAGAACTTCTAGAAGTCCGATGAAAATAGTGTAAGGTTTTGAATACCCCATGTAAGCCCATAAAAGACCCATTGGTGAAGATTCGCCAAATGTGGACTCAAGTTTAATGTAGCCAGGCATACTAAACTGTGCTGAACAGAGTTTTGTAATACCATAGTGTATCATAAAAAGTCCTACAAAATATTGTGCATATAAAATTGTGTTGTCACGTATGAACTCAAATTTTACACGCTTGCTGAAGGCAATTTGTAAAATTATTGCTATGACAAGAGAAATAATAAATAAAGTAAAAACTTTTACATATTCATAAGTTGTGTCTACGGCAAAAATATGAAATACGTCAGGTATTTTAATATTGAGAATATTATTTCCAACAAAAAAAACTATTGGGTCAAGAATTTTTCCGAATGTTGTCATAAACGGAAAAGGAAACATGTAAAAGAATAAATAAATTAAGCCGGTAGAATAGAGAATTTTTTTCATATAATGAATAAGGTTATTAACGTGCCTAAACAATTTTAAGTATTCCGCGCAAATGTTTGAAATTGTAAAATAACGAATTTTAACAACAATCTCACTTGTCAGTAAAAGTCAGCACGAAAAACTCTTTTGTCGACCGATAAATTGTCTACGGAGACGATGTCTGCGCATTGAACATAACTCCCTTATAGGACTGATAAAACCATCCTTAGCAGGCAAATTTGACTGGCTTTTGGTAGTTTTTCATCCTTATTCAATATAGTTAATTTACTAAAAAAATAATTCAAACATTTCCATTTCGCAAAAGATTCTGAAACAATCCCGATAGCTATCGGGACAGAATGACTAATGGAATTACCCCAAAGCCTGTTTCAAATCTTCCAATAAATCTTCTACATCTTCAACACCTACACTTAGACGTAATAAATTATCTACAACACCGGCTTTATCACGTTCTGCTTTTGGGATAGAAGCGTGAGTCATTGTTACGGGATGATTAATTAACGATTCAACGCCGCCTAATGATTCTGCCAATGAAAATACTTTAAAGGAGGATGCAATTTTAAAAGTTGCATTCAAATCTGCGCCTTTCAATACAATACTAATCATTCCACCAAAATCGCGCATTTGTTTTTTTGCAATAGCGTGGTTAGGATGATCAGTAAAACCAGGCCAATAAATTTTTTCAATTTTTGGATGCGTTTTTAAATATTCTGCAATTTTTTTTCCGTTAAAACAATGTCTTTCCATTCGTAAATGCAAGGTTTTAATGCCACGCATTACTAAAAAACAATCCATCGGTCCGGGGTTTGCACCGCAGCTGTTTAAAATAAAATATAATTGTTCGTGTAATTTATCATCATCCACTACTAAAGCTCCCATCACCACATCGCTATGTCCGCCTAAATATTTGGTTACAGAGTGCATTACAATATCAGCGCCTAATGCTAATGGATTTTGTAAATAGGGTGAAGCAAATGTATTATCAACCGCTAATATTAATTTATTGGCTTTTGCAATTTCAGCGCAAGCGGCAATATCAATAATTTGCATGGTTGGGTTAGTAGGCGTTTCTGCCCAAATCATTTTGGTATTTGCGTTTACATATTTTTTGATGTTATTAGCATCCGTTAAATTAATGAAGTGAAATTTTATTCCATAATTCTCAAAAATCTTGGTAAACATTCGGTAAGAACCACCGTATAAATCATCACCGGTAATAACTTCATCACCCGGACGAAGTAATTTCATTACAGCATCAGTCGCACCCATACCACTACTAAAACAAAGGCAATGTTTTCCGTTTTCTAAAGCGGCAATGTTTTTTTGTAAGGCCTCACGTGTTGGGTTTTTACCACGGGCATAACCATAACCCTTGTTTTTACCCGGACTCTCCTGTACATAAGTACTGGTTTGGTAAATAGGGGTCATAATAGCGCCTGTACTTGGGTCTGCATCAGCACCTGCGTGTATAGCCTTTGTGCCGAATTTATGTTTAGAGAAATCTGTCATTTTATTGGTTTTTAGGTACGAATTTAACAAGAAAGTTAGTATAAATAAGGGCTTTTATTTCAACAATATTTTGGTTAACTTTATAGGAATGAAAAAGGGCGTCTTCATATTAATGCTTCTTGTAGCAGGAATTGGTATTTTTTCCTGTAAAAAGAAAAAAGAGCCCGAGAAACCTGATTTAGGTGAAGCTTATTACCCAACTACAATTGGAAAATACATTGTTTACGATGTGGATAGCATTATATATGATGAATTTCTTTACGATTCCACTCATTACAAGTATCAAATTAAAGAAAAAATTGAATCTGAGTACACGGATATTCAGGGTCGTCCCGCACTTAAATTAGTACGCTATATTAAAAAGTTTAACGCAGTTATTTCATATACAGCCATGCCTTGGAGTATAAAAGATGTGTGGCAGGTAAATGTCACTTCTAAAAATATAGAGGTAGTAGAAGAAAATATTCGTTTTGTGAAATTAATTTTTGCTGTAAAAGAAGGTAAGACTTGGGATGGAAACAGTACTAATACTTTGGGACAATGGGATTATAAATATTCTTACGTTGATAATGCAGAAAACATTAATGGAACCAATTTTGATAAAGTTACTTTAGTAACACAGAAAAATTTCCCAACACTTATTTCGCGTGATTATTATGTAGAGAAGTATGCTAAAAATGTAGGGCTTGTTTACCGCGAAATAATTAATTTAGATTTTGATACAGTGGCTCCAATAAGTTTATCAATAAATAGTATACGCAAGAAAAAAGGAGTGGTGTACACTTCAAAAATTATAAGTTACGGATTTGAATAATTAAAAAAAAACAGCATTATGAATAAGAAATTACTTTTTGCACTAACATTTATCTCGGTTTTATTTTTATCCGACAACTTATCTTCTCAAAGTAGAAAATTTTGGGTGATGTTTAAAAACAAAAACGGAACACCATATACAGTTTCTAATCCAAGTGCTTTTTTAAGCGCAAAATCAATTTCACGACGTAGTACACATGGTATAACAATAAAAACAACCGACTTACCAGTAACGCCTTCTTACGTAAGTCAGGTAGATGGTGTTGCCAATGTTACAATTGTGTATCGTAGTAAATGGTTAAATGGTGTTGTAGTGAGTATTTTAAATTCTTTTACTACAACTGCTTTAAGCGCCATTAATTCATTTTCATTTGTTCAAAGTACAAACCCCGTTAATAAATATAAATTAACTTTCCCACCTATAGATGTTAGTCCTGTTCTTGAAACTAATAATCAAAAAACACAATCTCCATCTGCTTATAATTATGGTGCTTCTTTAAATCAAGCACAAATGATTGGCGTTGATTGTTTACATAATCTAGGGTTTCGCGGACAAGGTATGACCATTGCTGTTTTAGATGCAGGGTTTACTGATGTGCAGAATTTTGATATTTTCGACAGCCTTTTTATGCAGAACCGTTTATTAGGAACTCGTGATTTTGTGGATGGTTTTGGTGACACTACAGTATTTACAGAACACACACATGGTGCAGAATGTTTATCAACCATGGCAGGAATTAAATCTGGTTCAATAATAGGAACCGCTCCAAAAGCAAATTATTGGTTATTGCGTACTGAAGATGGTGCTACAGAAACTTTAAGTGAAGAATATAATTGGATACGCGGTGCAGAATTTGCAGATAGCGTTGGTGCCGATGTGACTACAACATCATTAGGTTATACAACATTTGATGGCGGATTAAACGATCATACTTATGCAACATTAAACGGAAAAACTGCACCTATGAGTAAAGCAGCAACTATTGCAGCACGTACAGGCATGTTAGTTTTAAATGCAGCAGGTAACGAAGGCAGTGGTTCTTGGTATTATATCGCCGTGCCTGCCGATGCTGATAGTATTATTACAGTGGGTTCTGTTGGTCCAACAGGTACAAAATCAGGATTCAGTTCATTTGGTCCTACGGCCGATGGAAGAATTAAACCTGATTTAATGGCACAAGGTGGTCCGGCTACAGTTTGTTTATTTGGCAGTGGTTGTTTCTTCGGCAGTGGAACTTCTTTTGCTACTCCAATTTTAGCAGGTGCTGTAACGTGTTTATGGCAGTCGAAATATTTCGCCACTAACATGCAAATTATACAAGCCTTAAAAGCAACGGCCGATAGCACTGCTAATCCAAATAACAGAATTGGTTGGGGTATACCAAACATGTGTAGCGCCAAGTCGAATACAATTTTAAGTTCAGTAACCGAATATTCGAAGGACCATGACATAAAAATTTATCCTAACCCAAATAATGGAATTTTAAATGTTGAATTGGAAATGTTAAATGGTAAAGATTCAAAAATTAAAATCACAAACGTATTAGGAGAAACTATTCTTGAAGAAAGTTCTGCCATTCAACATTCAACATTTAACATTCAACATGTTCCATCAGGAATTTATTTTGTAAATGTCTCTTCTTCGGATTATAACATAACCAAAAAAATAGTGAAGCAGTAGTTTTATGAATGCTGTTAAAGGTTCTCCGTACTTAAGTAAAATTATTATTGTGGCCGCTCTTGGCTATTTTGTAGATATCTACGATTTGGTTTTGTTTGGGATGGAGCGCGTATCCAGTTTAACTGAAATTTTATCGAAAACAATTACTGATGAAGCTGTACTAAAAGTGCAAGTGAAAGAAATTGGTATTTCGTTATTGAACTGGCAAATGTTCGGGATGTTAATTGGCGGAATTTTTTGGGGAATATTGGGCGATAAAAAAGGAAGGCTCTCTGTTTTATTTGGTTCTATCTTTTTGTATTCATTAGCAAACATTGCCAATGCGATGGTTCAGGATACATCAACTTACGCTTTATTACGTTTTATTTCAGGATTTGGTTTGGCAGGGGAGTTGGGAGCGGGAATTACTTTAGTAAGTGAGAGCATGCCAAAAGAAAAACGAGGCTATGGAGCTACCATCGTAGCTTCCGTTGGTTTGTTTGGTGCCGTAGTGGCGGGAACCGTTGGTATATCCATCGGCGATTGGCGCATTTCCTACATGATTGGTGGCGTAATGGGATTGTTGTTATTGATAATGCGTATCGGTGTATTGGAATCGGGACTGTTTAATGCTGTTAAAGCCGACAAAAGTATTAAGAAGGGAAATTTCCTTTCCTTGTTTCAAACTAAAGTTCGTTTTACAAAATTCATTACCATTATTTTAGTCGCACTTCCGGTTTGGTTTGTGATGGGTATTTTAATTACATTTTGTCCGGAAATTATGAAAAGCCTGGGTATGGAAACCCCACCGCAAAACGCACGACTCGCCATGACATTAGCTTACGTAGGAATTACAATTGGTGATGTGGTAAGTGGATTAATCAGTCAGCGTTTACAAAGTCGAAGAAAAAGTTTATTATTATTTTTATTGCTCGCCGTTTTATTTGTTATAGGATATTTTACATTAGGAAAAACATCAGTAGTGATGTTCTACACTATTGTTATCTTAATTGGATTTGCAACTGGTTATTGGGCAGTGTTTATTTCAACAGCATCTGAATTATTCGGAACGAATTTACGCTCAACAGTAACAACAAGCGTACCCAATTTTGTCAGAGGCGGAACAATTTTAATCACGACATTATTTCAGTATTTAGGCAAAATTGAAGGGGTAGGTAATGTTTATTCTGCCATAATAGTTGGTAGCATAGTTTTTGCATTAGGCTTTTGGGCATGGAGTAGGTTAGAGGAAACGTTTCATAAAGATTTAAATTATACAGAGTAATGAGTAAAGATACAGTTGTAATAGGCGCTTCGCCAAGCGAAGAAAAGTACGGTTATAAGGCGACCGTTAGTTTAAAACGTCACGGACATAAAGTTTATCCGATAGGAATAAAGGCAGGTAAAATTGAAGACCTTGATATTATTATTGATAAGCCGATGATTCAAAATGTGGATACTGTTACATTATATGTGGGTCCGCAAAATCAAGAGAGTTGGAAAGAATATATTTTCAGTTTAAAACCAAAACGTTTAGTGTTTAATCCTGGCACCGAAAATGAAGTGTTAGCTGCAGAAGCAAGAACAAAAGGTATTGAAGCGGTTGAAGCTTGTACTTTGGTAATGTTATCAATAGGAAATTATTAAATGAAATTTTTTCTAAGGTCATTTAACGAATTAAGTCTCATCGAACTTTACGATATGCTAAAGTTGCGTTGTGCTGTATTTGTTATTGAACAGGATTGCAATTACCAGGATATGGATGACAAGGATCAGATGTCTTATCACTTAATTGGTTTTGAGGATAACAAACTGGTAGCGTGTACCCGCATTTTACCAAAAGGAATTTCTTATCCTGAAGTTTCTATTGGAAGAGTTATTGTAGATAAAACTTATCGTGGAACAGGGGCGGGGAAGGATATTATGAAACTGGCTATCGATCATGCAAAGAAAATATTAAAAGCAGATGAAATAGTGATCTCAGCCCAATGTTATCTCGAAAAATTCTATGGCGATCTTGGATTTGTATCTGAAGGCGAAAGTTATTTAGATGACGACATCCCACACATTAAAATGAGATTAGTTTTATGATATATTCTCATTCTGATCCCGATAGTTATCGGGATGCCAAAGGGCCTCACATAAAAATGCGTTTGAAAACTTAGCGTATTGGAAAATCACACAATTCAAATTTATACTGATGGCAGTTGTCATACCCAGGAATTAATCGGAGCTTGGGGAGCAATTATTTTAATGGGTGAAAAGAAAATAGTCCTTAGCGACATTGAAGAAGATACTACACATAACAGAATGGAATTACTTGGCGTTATCAAAGCAATAAATTATTTGGATGAGCATCAA
>JAYTSW010000088.1:0-8921 GCA_043745425.1 Sphingobacteriaceae bacterium
TTCTAAAACTGTTGATTGTAATGTTGCTTATTTTAGTTTGGATGAAAATAATCCAATCATAAAAGAACATTGTAAAAAAGGTGGCATTGCGGCTATTTACGAAAACGGATTCATCACTATTAAAAAAGGCGATTGGAAATTCAGAGTTGGAAAAGTAACTCATATTCCATTGACGTTTGGTGGAAGAGTAACATTTATGATTTGTAATGTACTTGCTGCAACATTAGCAAGTTATGTTTATGGATTTACTATTGAAGATATAAAATTAAGTCTGGAAACATTTATTCCATCCGCAACACAAACGCCGGGACGAATGAATATTTTTGATTTCAAAGAATATAAAGTGTTGATTGATTTTGCACATAACGCTGACGGTTTCAGAGGTATAAAAGAATTTTTATCAAGCATTGAATCCCCTTACAAAATCGGCATTATCACAGGTACAGGTGATAGACGTGACGACGACATACGAGATATGGGAAGAATATCAGCAGAAATGTTTGATCATATTATTATTCGCCAGGATAAATTTTTACGCGGTCGTGAAGCAGATGATATTGTAAGATTATTGGTAGAAGGAATTAAACAATCAAACCCAAAACAATCTTACGAATATATTCCAAAAGAAATTGAAGCTTTGAAACATGCTTTAGATATGGCAAAACCTGGAACATTCATTACTGCACTAAGCGATGTTATTGATAATGCCATTGATGTTGTTCAATCGTATTTGGATAAAGAGAGAGGGTTGTAGGTACAGCTAACAAAATTATTTTATATTTTTGCGATATCAAATGAGCTATAAATTAGAAATAATTCCAACTGATTTAATTGAAGATTACCTAAAACAGGTGTCAAAAAAACTTGGAGCCAATTTTGAGGCTTTGAAAGACGCTGAAATATCTACTGATACATTTAGTTTCTACACTTCCGTATCTTCCGTTTTTTCAAGTAAGATAGAAGGGGTTGACATTGAATTAGACAGTTATATTAAACACAAAAAATTTGGCATTGAGTTTCAGCCCGATTACACCAAAAAGACAGACGACTTGTATAATGCCTATACTTTTGCGAAAACAGCTATATTAAATAAGGAAAACATTGCAGTAGCGCATAAATTATTGAGTAAGCATATTATCGCTGAGCATCAGCAAGGAAAAATGCGGACGCACAATATGTACGTATCTACCCCCGATGGTAAAATAGAGTATGTAGCCGCAACTCCCTATGAGGTACCGGGCGAGATGGAAAAATTATATAATGATATCAAACTATTACTAAAACAAGAACTAAATATTTATGAAGTTTTCTTTTTTGCGTCCTTGATTCATTTGGTAGTTGTGAAAATACATCCTTGGAACGATGGAAACGGCAGAAGCGGACGCTTGATTGAAAAATGGTTCTTAGCACAAAAACTTGGCGAAAAAGCATGGTACATTGATAGTGAAAGAAATTATTACCAACATCACCAAACCTATTATAACAATATCAGAGTTTTAGGTATCGAGTATCCTAACTTAGACTATTCTAAAGCGATGCCATTTTTATTAATGTTGCCAAACTCTCTTGAACCAAAATAATTTTAATGGTAACCACTACTTTTCTCATAATTATACTCGCTTTTTCTTTGTATTGTTTTTACGATAGAAACGCGCTATATAAATATTTATTTCATCCCTACTCTATTAAACGAAACAATGAGCATTACCGATTTTTAACACACGCTTTTATTCACGGTGATACGATGCATTTATTTTTAAATGTGTTTTCATTGTGGATGTTTGGTTATGCGGTTGAAGAAATTTATTACGTAAACATTTTCTTGGACGACCCTTTTCATGCCTCCGAAGAGGAACAAATGCACGCCATAAAATTGGCAAGGCTCGCTTATATTGGTCTGTTTACAGGAGGAATTTACGCAGCGAGTATTACAGAATATTTTAAACACCGCAACAATCCTTCTTATTCTTCTTTAGGAGCAAGTGGTGCTATTGAAGCTATTATTTTTAGTTTTATTATCATTCAACCTTTTCAAACGCTTTATTTATTTGTGTTACCAATGCCGGCTTGGTTATTAGGTGTTGTTTTTTTAGCAGGAAGTTATTATTTAAGTAAACGCAAAACGGGTAACCCCGATGCGGATCGTGTTGGACATGAAGCTCACTTTTGGGGTGCCATTTTCGGAATTATTTATACCATTTGCTTAAAACCAAGTCTGCTTACACAGTTTTTCAGCACTATTTCTCATAGGTAATTATCTTCTTTGCGCACTTTGCGCCTTCTTTCCATCTTTGCGTTTAAACTTAACCGCAAAGACGCTAAGGAAATACAATTTGAATTTCAGAAGTAAATTATTTATAGTATTTTTAACTAAATAATTCCAAATTGAAAGTTACATTTTTAGGAACCGGCACATCACAAGGCGTACCCTTAATTGGGTGCACTTGCAATGTTTGCACTTCTACCAATGCAAAAGATAATCGCTTGCGTTCCTCTGTAATGATTGAATATAAAAACACCAACATAGTTATTGATACTGGTCCTGATTTCAGGCAACAAATGTTACGCGAGAAAGTAAAAAAACTCGACGCTGTAGTTTTCACTCACGAACACAAAGATCATACCGCTGGTTTAGATGAAGTGCGTGCGTTTAATTTCATCAATCAAATGGTAATGCCCGTTTATGCCACAGAACGTGTCCAAGAAGCTTTGAAAAGAGAATTCGCTTACATTTTTATGGATTTGAATTATCCCGGCATTCCTAAAATCGAGATGAAAACAGTGAATGACGTTGCATTCACTGTTGGAGACTTAAAGATAATTCCTATAAATGTGTTGCATTATAAATTACCAGTAAAAGCATTTCGCGTTGGGGGTTTTACTTACATAACGGATGCTAATTTTATTAGTTCTGAAGAAAAAGAAAAAATTAAAGGCTCTGAAGTCATTGTAATAAATGCTTTACGTCGTAACGAACATATTTCTCATTTCACATTTCAAGAAGCAATTGATTTAGCTAACGAATTTGGAGCTAAGAAAACTTATTTTACACACATCTCTCATCAGTTAGGAATGCATGAAGAAGTAACATTAGAATTGCCCGACCATATTGAGTTGGCTTATGATGGGCTGCAGATAGAAGTTAGCCACTAATTTCACGAATGTTCACTAATAATTTGTGCTAATTAGTGTAATTCGTGGCTCACTTTGTGACTACTACTCTTCCCGAAAATAGTTGAGTTCCGTTTTGAATAACAGCAATATAAACTCCTGAAGAAACAGAATTGTAATTCCAAGAACATGAATTTCCTTTAAACTCATTTATTGAAATTTGTTCTCCTTTAATTGTATAAATTTTAATTATTCCCCCCGAAAAATCTTTATCACTAATGTTAAAATGAGCTGTATTTGTATATGGGTTTTGAGAAACCGATAAATTATTTTCTGAATTAAAATTCTCAATTCCTGTCGGAGCAAATTCGTAAGCTCCAATCTCAATAGCCGAACCAATAATAGCACGCGGACTTAAAGCCAATGTATTATTCTGATACATAAATTGAGGCGTTAAATTATAAGCTGTACTTGTGCTTCCGCAAATTGTTCCTTGATTAATAGCAGCGACTGCTGACGACAATAAATTATAATTCCCAGCAGCAGGATTCACAAAGCCAAATGTAGCATAATTAGTAGTTGTTTTGTTTCTGGCAGTATCCAATACAGGAGGAACCGTCCCTGAAAAATAAACATTGCTCGCCGCTGGAACAGATGCGAAAATATTATTATAAAATTTATAAACCGTAACGCCCGAGGCCGGCACCATATGCATAAAGCGAGTTGTTCCTGATCCTGCATATTTATTAATGATTGTATTATTGGTGAAATACAATTCTTCAATTGGATTTGTAGTTGCATCTAAACTGATAATTCCATGGTTCGCACCAGATGTTCCCTGAATAATTACATTCCCTACAACAGCAATTAATCCACCTTGCGCGAGGTTTAATTCCCAACTGCCATTACCTGCAGCTTCATCAATATAATTGTATAAAATATAACTCCGTTCTGCTCTTGTCTTTAATGAATTTGCTTCTCCACGCGGATCGTGAAAATAACAATTGCGAACTAATAAGGTATCCGTTTGTGCACTGATGTAAATATTATGCTCGTAGCCAATGTAACTTACATTTGTTCCATTATACCCATTATTAAAAAATTCAGAGTTGTCAATCGTTACATTACTTCCAGTATAACCACCACCTTCTAAAATTCCATTCTGACAATTTTTGAAAATACAATTTTTTATAGTGAGATTAAAAGCTTGCATGCGAATACCCGCGCCATTGCCACCATTTGCATCTGAAACTTGCGCTCCATCGAACGTAATATTTTCGATATAAGGATTATCACAAGTGCCAGTAATTTCAAACACCCAAATCCCTTTTCCATTGGGAATATCGCCTGTGTACTGAATAACAGTTGGAACAGAAACTGTTCCTAATCCATAAAATTTTAGATTCTTTTTAATCCATTTAGTGGCGTCATTGGCATAAACAGCACCATCAATGTAAATCGTATCCCCATCCGCAACTAGGTTTTTAACTGCACTTGGTAAAGTATAAAATTTACTTGGACCTACATTCCACTTCGTAGAAAAAGAAGTAAATGATTGTAAAAATAAAAAAGAAGCAATAAGAAATTTTAAATTTTTCATAATATTATTTTTTTTAATTTATATTTACTAATGTCAAGCAAATTCCGATAACTATCGGGAGCAAAGATACAAAATTTTTACTTAACAATTAAGCTTGTGCTGTTGGTCCGCCAAAACTTAAAGGCAATGCATTTACATCCGTATCTTTTATTTTACCATGAACTTGTTCGAAGCGCTGAACATTATCATTTAATGCTTTCACCAAACGTTTAGCGTGCTGTGGTGTTAACACAATGCGCGATTTTACCTTTGCCTTTGGTACACCGGGCATCATTTTTATAAAATCAATTACGAATTCACTTTGTGAGTGCGTAATAATAGCTAAGTTCGAATAAATTCCTTCTGCAATTTCTTCGCTTAACTCAATGTCAATCTGATTTTGGTTGTTTTGGTTCTCTTCCATGTTTTTTTTATTTATAAATGTTTTTATTCCGTTGGTCATTCCGCCGTAAGGAGGAATCTTAATATAAGATACTGACTTCGTCAGCATGACCGTTGTTAATTCAAAAATTTTCCCATTTCTGCTGATAATTTCTTCGCTTCTTCGGCGGCTCTTGTTGCAAAATCTTTTCCGCTACTCGCAAAAATAATATTACGTGATACGTTTACAATTAAGCCAATATTTTTATTCATCCCATGTTTACAAACTTCTTCTAATGAACCGCCTTGTGCTCCAACTCCCGGTACTAATAAAAAATGATTAGGAATGATTTTACGAATATCATCCATCATGTTTGCCTTGGTAGCACCAACTACAAACATCATGTTCTCCTCTGTTCCCCAAGACGCACAGGTTCTTATGACATTCAAATATAATTCTTCATTATTCACTTTTAATTGCTGAAAATCAGCAGAACCTTCATTACTCGTTAACCCTAATACTATCGCCCATTTATTTTCGAATTGCAAAAATGGTTTTACTGAATCACTTCCCATATAAGGTGCAACGGTAATAGCATCCGCATTCAACCGTTTAAAAAATGCTTTGGCATACATGGCCGAAGTGTTTCCAATATCACCCCTTTTTGCATCTGCAATTAAAAAATGATTGGGGTAATTTAATTTAATGTATTTAATGGTTCGTTCTAAACTCTCTACTCCGCTTAAACCATAAGCCTCATAAAACGCATTGTTTGGTTTAAAAGCAATACAATGTTCGGCAGTAGCATCAATAATTTCTCTGTTGAATTCAAAAATCGGATCTTCCTCATCTAAAAAATGCTTAGGTATTTTTTCTACATCAGGGTCTAATCCTACACACAAAAACGTTTTCTTTAATTTAATTTGTTCAATTATTTGTTGTTTGTTCATGCAGTAGTTTTATTGATCGTGAGTTCATTTAATTTTTCTGTAAAAAATACACTCATTTTATTAGTATAAAATTTCGCCTTGTATTGTCCAACCCAACGTATTCCTCGTATAGAGCTCGTTAAAAACACTTCATCGCCATTCATCAGCGAATTAATAGTTAAAGGCATTTCAAATGTAAGAACTTTATTTGCAGTTGCTAATTTTAAAATTTGTTTACGCATGATGCCGTCAATACAACCTTCCGTTAAGGGAGAAGTATACATGCAACCATTCTTCACCACAAAAACATTCGAACTAATACTTTCGCAAATATTTCCGTTTTCATTAATGATAAAACATTCATCCAACTTCATTGATGTTTTGGCGAGTCCTGCCATTACGTAAATCAAAGCGTTACTACTTTTTATATTGGAAAGTTTATTAATTTGTTTTTTGATGTCAGCGTAAATATCCATCCACAAACCTTTTTGGTTCAAAACGTATCCTTCCGCTTCAATATTTTCTGCTTCAATTAAAAACGAAATGTCATTGGTGTCGGGTGCGTAAAAACCTCCTTCATTTCTAAAAACAGTTAATCTTATTCGCGCATCACGACCAATTTTATTTTTAACTAATAATAATTTTATAAGCGCATCAACATTTTCAAAATTAAATTCAGCCGGTAAATTCATTCGCAAAACAGTCATCCCCAATTTAAGCCGACCTAGATGATCTTTTAAAAACATTATTTTACCGTTGCAAACTCTTATACTTTCAAATAAAGCATCGCCATAACGAAAAGCTCTGTTCGAAAACGAAATAGCCGGTTCGTATAAGCTAATAATATGGCCGTTAAATATGCAGTGGGTATCTTCCATTAGTGAATAAAGTTAAAGCATAGGCTCAATAATTCATAATATTGTTGAAAAACGAGAACAAATCATACCGTTTTACGGTCAAAATTAGCCAAAAATCTATACTTTTGTCCAACATTTCTATTCAATTCTACTATGAAAGATATTTTTGAAAAAGTAACGGCTAACATGGGAGCCATTGGCGAATACGCTAACGAATCTCACGGTTATTTTACATTCCCAAAATTAGAGGGCGAAATTGGTCCACACATGACTTTTCGTGGTAAAAAATTATTAAACTGGAGTTTAAATAATTACTTAGGATTAGCGAATCATCCTGAAGTTCGTAAAGTAGATGCTGAAGCTTCTCAAAAATATGGTTTAGCACTTCCAATGGGAGCGCGTATGATGAGTGGAAACTCTGATCAACACGAACAATTAGAAAGAGAATTATCAGCTTACGTTAAAAAAGAAGATTCTATACTTTGTAATTTTGGTTATCAGGCGATGGTGAGTGCAATTGATTCATTGGTTGATCGTCATGATGTTATTGTATATGATGCAGAAAGTCATGCTTGTATTTTAGATGGCATGCGTTTACATTTAGGAAAACGTTTTGTGTTTAAACATAATGATATTGCTGATTTCGAAAAGCAAATGGATCGTGCTACAAAATTAGTAGAAAACACCAATGGTGGAATTTTAGTTATTACTGAAGGTGTTTTCGGTATGCGTGGCGACCAAGGTAAATTAAAAGAGATTGTTGATTTAAAGAAAAAATATAAGTTCCGTTTATTTGTTGATGACGCTCATGGTATTGGTACTTTGGGAGAAGGCGGCGGTGGAACTGGTGTTGAACAAAATTGTCAGGATGGAATTGATGTTTACTTCGGAACTTTTGCGAAATCATTTGCATTGATTGGTGGATTTATTTCTTCAACAAAAAACATCGTTACATTTTTACGTTACAATATGCGTTCGCAGATTTTCGCGAAGGCATTACCAATGCCATTAGTAGTTGGTGCTTTGAAACGTTTGGAATTAATGCGTAATCATCCTGAATACAAAGCTAAATTGTGGGAGATTACTAACGCGCTACAAAATGGTTTAAAAGAAGCAGGCTTCAACATTGGCGACACCAACAGTTGTGTTACGCCAGTATATTTAAATGGCTCCATTCCGGAAGCAACAAACATGGTATTCGACTTACGTGAAAATTATAGCATTTTCTGTTCGATGGTAACATATCCTGTAATTCCGAAAGGGATGATTATTTTACGTTTAATTCCAACAGCCACACATTCATTGGAAGATGTTAGATATACAATTGAAAGCTTCTCAAAAATTGTAGGGAAATTAAAAAATGGAGATTACAATAAGGCTTTTGCGAAAGTAAGAGTGGATCTATAAACTAATTCTAACATATAATTAAGGAACTCTCGTCTGAAACGGGAGTTTTTTTTTGAAAAAATGTGACATTAAATACTATATTTGATTACGATTTGTAATATGAATTAATGAAAAAAGTAAACATATCCCTTCATTTATTTTTAGCGATTTTTCTTTTCGCTGCTTGTTCGGAAAAAAACAAAACGACGACCAAAACTACTACAACAAAAGTATTTGAGTCAAAAGAAAATTTAATTTCAAAAGATAGCATTAGTACACCTGAAGTGATTTTGTTGAAAGAAAGTAAATTAAAAAAAATACCTGTTGGCAAAGCTATTTTGACTTCTACCTATACAAACGTTCACGATGCAGGAGCCCCAGAAGTTAAAGTAATCAAGCCACCATTTATTTATACCCCAGGTCAAGACACATTTGACCTACCAAAAAAAGTAACTGGTAAAGGTAAAGTAATAAAAATATCACCACCAAAATTCGTAATTGTACGAGAACCTAATGTAAAGGATATAAATCCAAATAGTTTTAGCCTTTATACTACACTACAAGGTTTAAAAAATAATTGTGTATATAGTATTTTAGAAGACCATCTAGGAAATATTTGGATTTCAACATACGGTGGTGGAATTACAAAATATGATGGTAAATACTTTACACATTAT
>JAYTSW010000089.1:0-2421 GCA_043745425.1 Sphingobacteriaceae bacterium
TAGAATTTGAAGGCACAAATATAAGTCTTATTTCTGGAGTGAATTTGTAGCAATACATAAGCACTTTTTAAAAGAGATAGCGCGTGTTTTATTTCAAAATATTAATAATCAGTTAATTACAATTTAACTATTGCTACAAAACGTAGCAACACAATGCGTGAATACGTAGTAACTTTGTGTTGTCCAAAGGGGATTCCTTAGGAATAATAAAAACAGAAAGCTATGAATTATTCAGTTGTACATTTAAACAAAATGGTTTACGAGAACCACGAGGTGGTTAGGTTAGACTTCTCTTACAGTGAAGAATTGGTTAACTCCATTAAAACATTACCTGGCGCACGCTGGAGTAAATTGTATCGCACTTGGTATGTTGAGAAACGAGCGGGTTTGTTAAACGAAGTCATGAACTGCTTTAAAGGCAAAGCTTATTTAGATTATAAAGCCATAAAAAACGAACCGCTGTTAAGCGCAGCTCCTGTATTAACTAAAATATCGTACGAGTCTCGTTCTATAGGTCCTAGTCGCCTAAACAAACAACAAGCTGCCAGAGCGAAGCAATACGCGTTGTTTATTTAATAATTGAACTATAAGTAAAAAAATATTTTACTATTTATTTCACACCTCGCCTTATAAAAATAAAATCTCCACCTTCATCACCAACATTTTGAATTACTCCAAATTGTGGTACGCTTGGTGCATTATTTCCAACAGGAGCTTCTAAACTTTGAAACAATTGACTAGAAGTTAGATATTCTTCCTTATTATCAGCTAAATTTTTCAAAAGGTATTTAATAAATACACTTACATTCGGTACCGTTTTTAAAGTTCCACTAGTGATAGCTTTGCGGCTCGCTAATTGATATTTTTTCTTAATAAAATCATTCGCCTTAGTTAAATCAACACTTCTGGTTTTAAAAATACTTCCGCTAAAACAAGCGTCAGAGATTAATAATGTATGAAGTGATTTTATTTTTTTTATACAATCCACCAACTGATTATTATATAACCAATTTGAAGAGTTACTAACCTCAGCATCTTTTGGGAACCAATACCCTATTCCATTTTCATCTTCATAATGTCCGTGCCCCGCATAAAAAATCAATACATTGTCGGTTGTTGTTGTTTTCTTACTTAATTCATCTAAGGCAATAACTATATCTCTTCTGGTTGGATTTTTAAGAAGCATTACGTTTTCTTTTTCAAATGTGTAATTTTTTATCAACACTTTCGATAAGTTGATAGCGTCTTTAACAGGTAAACTATCCAAATCAGGAATCATTGGGTCGTTATAATCACTCACACCAATTATTAATGCGTAATATTTTCCAGCATTTGCAAAATCAACTTCACTGGCGTGTAATTCACCAGCACTTACATTTGCATCCGAACGAGTCGCTTTTATTGCTTCCGGTTTTTGAGTTTGAGCTACAGTTTCAATTTTCTCATACTTATATTTAAAACCATCTAAAACCGAAAAACATTTTACTACCGATTTTACGTAATTTTTCTCGTTTAAAAACTGATATTTATCTTTTGTTGAATTGGTAAATATTGTTTCATAATTAAAATTGATGAACTTAAATGATATTTGAACCTCACCTGTTGTGTTAGACGCATTTAATATAGAATACGAAAGTGTTATTACTTTACTCTGATCGAAACTAGTTGAATAAAGTACTGATGGGTCGGTTGGACTTGGTAAATTGCATGTTTGCAAAATCTCGAGAACCTTTTTATTAATAACATCTTTATATTCACTAACGGTATTTTCTTCTTTAATTACCAAAAACTGATAATTATTTAGCTTATTTAGCAAAGGATTATATTGGGCGTTACTAACAAACACCGACAAAAGCAAAAGAGCACTAAGAATTAAACGTGTTTTTTTCATAAATAAAAGATTCTAAAATAAAAATACGAAAAAAAGGGAAGCTAAGCTTCCCTTAAAAAAATTTTACTACCAATCTAAACGGTAAGCTACATTTACCATAAAGCAATTTAATTTTTTCTTCTCATCAGCTGCAGCTGTATTAGGGTTAGCTGAAGGTTCTGATTGTGAGAAACTGTTGGTTACAAACCTAACACCAATTATTATAGGTGAATCTAAAGTCAAATCAAAACCGGCGCAAAAAGAAACTTTTCCTTTTATACCTGTTATATCCTTTTCAGTTGTAGTTCCTACTGAAGGTTTATATGTTTGATGTGCCTTTCTGAAAACAGAAATTTGAGGTCCAGCAAACGCTCTGATATGTTTTGAAATTGGGAAATAAACACAAATCGGAACATCTACAAAACGATAATAGGTTTTCGTAACAGATGAAAAATCAACAGTTGAGTAAACTGTAGAAGTAGTCATTGTTAACGTATTTGTAACTATCGAAGATGTAGAATCAGTTCTTTTTAAAGTTTGTCTGTTTCCTT
>JAYTSW010000090.1:0-8903 GCA_043745425.1 Sphingobacteriaceae bacterium
GATCTGTTTCTTTTAATGGATATTGATATTCCGTGGGAGGATGATGGCACTAGAGAGTTTCCACAATTAAGGGAGTGGCATTTTAATAGGATTAAAGAAGAACTGATAAATAAGGGGATTGATTTTAAGGTAATTTCTGGAAAAACTATTGAAAATCGAATGAAACTAATAAAAGAAACCTTTGGGGATTTTTTTGGGGATGAGAAACCCCATTTAGAAAAATAATTTCAAATTTGGGACGACCTTAGTTCAGGTAAAAACTTAAGTCATGTCAAAACATACTTTGTCTTATTATTATCTCCAATGCTTTTAAATAATTTCAAGTTCACTCCTTTTTTTAGATCTCTGCTTGCAGTTGCAGATGATAAGTCTTTGAATATATTCATATAATCTTTTCTAGTAAATGACTTTATTCCTAAGGAGATGAAATGTTCTAATCTATCGGTATCTTTTAAAATTCGATTGTTATATGTCAAAATGCTTTCAAGTGATTGATCAATAACCTGAAGCATATACTCGATAAATAAAGTTGATTTCCCTGATTTATCACTCAATGCAAGCGCTTTATAATATTCCGTTTGTGTTTTACTAATCAGCGTTTCAAAAGGCAAAAATTCAAATACCGGAAATTCGGACATAAGGATGAGAGTTTGCCATAATCTGCCCATTCTTCCATTGCCATCAACAAATGGATGAATAAATTCCATTTCATAATGAAACACACAGCTTTTGATTAATATTAATTCTTCTGAATCTTTTAGATATTTAAATAGATCCTTCATTAGATAAGGAACGTTCCTAAATGGAGGAGCAATATGTTCAACTTTAGTTCCTTTTACAATACCAACTCCTTGTTTTCGATATTTTCCTTTGTCAGTAATTAACCCTGACATGAGCTTCTGATGCGCTTTTAAAAAATTATTTTCTGATAAAAAGTTGTATTGATTCAGTTTTTCATAAACCTTAATTGCATTTAATACTTCAAGAATATCTTTTTGTGGACCGATCACTATTTTGTTTTCGATCAATGCAGTAATTTGTTCTGTTGTTAATGTGTTTCCTTCAATTTGTAAAGAAGATTGAATTGTTTTTATCCTATTTTGTTTTCGAAGTTGGGGGGATGGCCTGCTTAGATAATTAGAATTGACCACTCCAATTTTTTGGGAAATAGAGCTAATCAACTTTAAAATTTTTGGGGTTAGATCGTAGGGAGGGTTCATTGATGCTATCATTTGATACTATCAAAAATAGCTTATTTTTATGAACCAGCAAAACCACCAATGCTAGTTTAATAAAGCATATATCGTGCTTGCGCATGTTTTTGAAGACCTAGCAAAAAGGTAAAACATTCATTGGTTAAATACATTGACAAAAAAGATCTCGGAGGTACAAGAAATGGTGAGATTGTTCTGGTACAACATTATAATATTTAGGATGCTGATTTTGGTTCTGGATATACAATTAAAGAATATGAAAGTGTTAAGGCCTTGAAGGATGAATCTTGGGAGCAACAAAAAATTCTTCTTAAACCAAAATCGAATAATTCAAATTATCAAGATATAGTCCTTAGTGAGGATGGGGTGAAAACATATCTTCATATTTGTATTTCTAGTCACATTTTGTGGCTCTTTATTAACACCTTTCCGCTATTAACTTCATAGGCACCCCCTCTCAAAACCCTTCCATTAAACCTTATTTTCACGTGATATGAATTACTCAGACTGTTACCCTTATTTGTGACTGAGAAAGGCGAAGCCATTATCATAACTAAGATTATCTTTACAAACTAAAATCTATTTAAAAACATGAATGTTCTTGTCACTGGTGGCGCAGGCTACAAAGGGATTGTACTCACAACCAAATTACTTGATAAAGGTTACAATGTAACTGTAGTAGATAATTTCATGTATGGTTATGAACCTATTTTGCATTTGGCGAAACATCCCAAACTTACTATCATAAAAAAAGATATCCGCAATGGTATTGATGATTTGAAAAAGTATGATGCTATTTTACATTTGGCAGGTATTAGTGGATTTCCTGCTTGTGCTTCCAATCCTCATTCGGCACAACTGATAAACGTTGAAGCAACAAGGTTGTTAGCAAAATCAATTTCCAAAAATCAAATGTTCATCAATGCTTCAACCACTTCAATGTATGGAAAATCAGGAGAGCCTTGTGATGAGAACACACTGTTGGATCCGGTAAGTACTTACGCACACACGAAACTGGAAGCGGAAAAAATATTAAAGGGAATGGACAATGTGGTGAATTTAAGATTCGCAACAGTATTTGGTTTCGCGCCTAAAATGAGAATGGATTTGATGGTGAATGATTTTGTATACAAATCAGTAAAAGAAAAAGTTTTAGTGTTGTTTGATAGTTTTGCAAAACGAACTTTTATACACGTGGATGATGCAGCCGAATGTTATTTGTTCACCATTGAGAACTTTGATAAAATGAAAGGTCAGATTTTTAACGCCGGCAGCAATAAATTTAATTACTCAAAAGCAGAAATTGCTGAATTGATAAAAAAGAAAATTGATTATAACATTGTAAACTCAGAATTAAGTGATAAAGATTTACGGCACTTTATTGTAAATTTTGATAAGATTGAAAAACTGGGATTCCAACCAAAAATTACTGTAGAAGCGGGAATCGACGAATTGATAAAAATTTATAGTTTTTACGAATGCTTCTCTCACTATAAAACTATTTAGTAAATGAACACCCAAAACAAATCTTTGGCAATTAATGGTGGAAACAAAACATCATCCGAACCAATCTTAATTCATAAACCATTTTTAGATGAATCAGATTTTAAAATTGTAGATAAAACTTTACGATCAACGTTTATTTCAGGAGACGGCCCAGAATGTAGAGAGTTTGAAAAGAAGTTAGCGGACTATCTTAGCGTAAAACATGTGTTGTTCATGAACTCAGCAACAACAGCTTTAGAAATTGCATTTCGTGTAAAAGATTTTCCACAAGGTGCTGAGGTTATTTGTCCGGATTTTACTTACACTTCCACGGCAGTTGCTGCTTTGTACAATAATTTAAAAATTGTTTTAGCAGATGTTTATGCTGATAATGGAAGTTTAGATGTTTCTAAATTAAAAAGCTACATAACAAAAAAAACCGTAGCTATTGCAGCTGTAGATTATGGCGGCATTCCTGCTGAAATGGATGAGGTCATGGCCATCGCGAAAAAACATAATTTGTATGTTGTTCACGATACAGCACAATCTATTGGCTCAGCTTACAAAGGAAAAAAAACGGGTTGTCAGGGACATGTTTCAACATTCAGTTTCCACGGCACAAAAAATTTAACGACTGGCGAAGGTGGCGCTTTAGTTACTGATGATGATACTATTGCGGAGCGAATTAAAATTTTACGTGAGAAAGGAACTGATAAATATTCTTTCTTAACGGATAACAAAGACCGCGGTTATTATGAGTATGTGGATATAGGAAATTCTTATGTTCAATCGAACATCAACGGCGCAATGGGAATTACCCAGCTTGAAAAATTAGATTGGATGAATACCGAGCGAAAAAAAATTGCAGAGTATTACAAAGAAGAATTAGCGGGAATAAAGGGATTGGACTTTATGCGAATCACAGAAGGCTCTGACCATAACTGGCATTTGTTTGGGATATTAGTCCCTTCAGAACATCGTTATTGGATTATGGATGCATTACGTGCGGAAGGTGTGATGAGCAATGTGCATTACACGCCCTTACATCGAAATAAATATTATAAACATCTCGCTACGGATGAGATGATGCCAGGCTCTATGAAATTCTTTAATCGACTGTTGAGGTTACCAATATATCCTTCCTTAACTGAAAATGAACGCAAGTTGGTTGTTGAAGCTGTAAAAAAAGTGCTCACATAATATGAAAAATGTATTTTGGTTTTTTGAAGACATTCGCTGGAGTATCAATTGCAGTTACAACTTGTGGCTGCATGGCCCTTATGGACTGGCAAAAGTGATTGAGCAAATCCCATTTCGTTTTCTTGTAAAATATTTAAGAAAATATGGGGCAACTATTGGAACTGATTGTCGATTCGAAAGGGGGCTAAACCTTCACCGTCCAATGGGTAAAAAACCTTTTGAGAATTTGAAAATAGGGAATGGGGTTTATCTAGGCCACAATACACTAATCGACCTGACTAAAAGAGTAACTATTAAAGACCATGTTATTATTGCATCACGTTGTCAGATATGGACGCATGCCAGTTTTTATAACAATGAAACAAGTGATAAAATTGTTTATGGTGAAAAAGCTGGAGACGTGGAAATAGAAGAATATGCAATAATTTATTCAAGTGCAATCATCCTTGCAGGCGTCATCATAGGTAAATTGGCAAAAATTGGAGCGTCATCATTAGTAAATAAAAGCGTTGCTCCCAATATATTTGTTGCCGGATCACCAGCAACTGAGAAGCGTTGAAAAAGAAGATTGTAATAAGAGTTACTGGAGGTTTAGGAAATCAGTTTTTTGTCTACAATTATTATTTAGGGTTAAAGAAAAGATATCCTGAACATAAAATTCAATTCGATAAAACGCCTTACTTTAAATTATTTTCAAATGAAAGAAATGATTTTTCTGTAAAATACAATGTCAATTATATTCTTGATTTTTTTTATGATCTGGAATATATAAATAAAATTTCAGGTAAGATAATCTATAACATTGCTAAATGGAATAGAAAGTATTTGAAAAGTTCGATTTTACCAATGTTAGCACTTGAATCGGATGTAAATGCCAATGCTAATTTTTTTGAAAAGTATGATTATGTTGTTCTCCTCGGGCATTTCATCTCAAGAAAATATTTAAACAGTAATGATCTTAAGTATTCAAAAAGGATAGAATTAAACGATAGGCAAGGCCAAGCGTTGAACGATATACGAAATAGAAATTCAGTTTCTCTTCACATAAGAGGCGGCCAATACGTAAATGAAGGCAAAATAAAATCCGAATATGCGGGGATAAGTAAGGAATACTATGAAAAGGCAATAAATTATATCAAATCAAAAATTGAGAACCCTTTGTTCTTTGTTTTTACAAATGATCCGGTATTTTCAAAGTCTGTTTTGAGTAGCTTGGATTCGGGATTAATTTTTATAGAAAAAAATACCGAAGTAGTGGATTTCATTCTAATGTCGAACTGTAAAAATAATATTATAATTAATTCAACATTCAGCTGGTGGGCAGCATTTCTGAATCAAAACTCCGATAAAATTGTTGTAGCGCCAAAGGTTTGGTCAGGCGAAATTGTTGTAAACCCTGAATACAACGGATTACCAATGGAGGATTGGATCAAATTATAATATAGTGATGAAACGATTTGTTCTTTTTTCACCGGATTACAAGGATGACTGGTTCTATAAAGACGGCGCCCAGTTAATTGTTCAAATGAAAAAATTTGAATTTGCGCCTGAAGTATTAGTTTTTGATCACCGGAGAAACTTTCCGATATCCGAAGAAAAATTAATTGTCTCAAAAATCGATCCCCATAAATTTAATTGGGGCAACCTTACGATTTTTTTTTACCTTTTGAAAAACGCTAAGTCTATTAAAGTCTTTATGTGTTACCATGTAAATTTTTCATCGCTGTTTCAATTGTTTGCATATAAAATATTTAATCCTGCTGGCTTTGCTTATTTAAAAATGGACAACAATCATCGTGCAATTGAAAAATACGGCTGGGAAACTATTTGGGAGAAAAGAGTAGCGTTTTGGAAAATAAAAAAGGTGCTAATGAAATTTGTTTTTATTAAAAAGATAAATCTATTTAGTATAGAAGATAATATATCAAAAGACTACTTTGAAGAAAAATATCCTTTTTTAAAAGATAAATTAATTTTACTTTATAATGGTTTTACTGCTAAGAAAGAAGAATATACTCAAATAGTTTGGAGTGAAAAAAAGAATTACATCTTATCTGTTGCGAGATTCGGAATCTATGAAAAGGCAACAGAAGTATTATTGGAAGCGTTTGCGAATACTAAGACACGACATAATTGGAAATTAATTCTTTGTGGAACTATTGATCCAGGGTTTGAAAAATATGTGACAGAGTATTTCAAAAAACATTCTGATCTAAAAGAAAGGGTGCTTTTTACCGGTCATTTAATCAGGAATGAATTATTTGATTTTTATAGACAGGCAAAAATATTTGCTTTGCCATCAAGAAGTGAAGGATTTCCTAACGCGATTTCTGACGCTTTATTTTTCAAGAATGCTATCATTACAACTAATAGAGTTGCCATAAATGATTTGTTTAATAATAAAATGGGAATTGTAATTAACCCTGACAATGTGAAGGAATTAGAGGATGCAATGAGCTCGTTAATCTTGAATGAAGAATTAGTGAAAAAATATGGTGAAGAAGCGCAACGGTTCGCAGCAAGGAAATTGGATTGGAGTTTGAATGCTACTTTTTTGTATAACGAAATGAGGGAAAGGGGTCTGCGTGAATAATTTTAACGAAGTAAAACAAAATAAGGTAATTGTTCTTAAAGGCCTTCTTTGGAGTCTGATTGATCAGTTTGGAATTTATTTTGTAAAGTTAGTTTTCGGGATTGTCATTGCCCGATTACTTACTCCTGACGATTATGGTTTAGTTGGGATAATTGTAATTTTTATTGCTATAGGAACCCAAATAACAGATAGCGGTTTTCAAATGGCATTAATCCAGAAGAAAAATGCCGATAAATCGGATTTCAATACGGTTTTTGTTTTTAATGTGATAATTAGTCTGGTAATTTATGTTGTATTATATTTTTCTGCTGGTTACATCTCCAAACTATATAATCAACCTATATTAGTAAATATTATAAGAGTAGCTGCTTTAAATGTGGTCATTGGCGCCCTTAGTGGAATTCAATTAGTTGTTCTTACAAAAAATCTGAACTTCAAATCGCAAGCCAAAATAAATTTTATTTCAGCATTTATTTCGGGTTGTGTAGGTGTTATTTTAGCATACAATGGATTTAATTTTTGGGCTCTGATTGCTCAAACTTTAGCAGGTACAGTTTGTCGAACAATACTGTTATGGTATAAGGCGCACTGGATACCATCATTCTATTTTAGTTGGATCTCATTTAAAACATTATTTAGTTTTGGTTCAAAGATATTCGGACAGGGCTTAATGGACAGCTTTTTTTCTAACATTTATAATCCATTGATTGGTAAATTTTATTCTGTTGGTGATTTGGGATATTATGCAAAGGCTAAATCGTTTACTGACCTATATACCGTTCAGATCAGCCTTGCAGTAGGTAAGGTTGCTTTCCCATCGCTATCCAACATTAATTCTGATTCAGAAAGACAAAAAAAAACATATTTGGGTTCACTGAATGTTTTAATAATATTTTTTTTCGCAGCAACCTTAATATTACGCCCCTTAATAGAACCGGTTATTTTATTTGCGTTGACAAAAAAATGGATATTTATTATACCATTAATGAAACTGTTGATTTTCGAAGCCCTATTTTATCCTTTGTACAGATTTAATATGATTTTTATTGAATCTCAAGGTAAAAGCGGGACGTCGTTTATATTGGATGTGTTTAAAAAGATCATCACAATAATTTCTTTAATTTTCACATTGAGTAAAGGAATAGAAGCAATCGTATGTGGTATTTTAATTTCAAGCGCAATATCTCTCTTTATTACCTGGATTTATCTGGCATCTTATATTAACCTTAAACAACAAATAAAACTTTACTTCATAAATACTTTTATTGCAGTACTTACTTTATGTGTATTTCATTACACAAACAAAGTAATTAATAACGCTTTGCTATGTATAATTCTTAATTCCACGTTGCCTCTTATAGTTTTTTATTTATTGATAAGGTTATCCGGATTTGAACCATTTTTATATACTAGGAATTTTATCTTCGATGTTTTGAAAGAGAGGCGAAATTCTTAAAGATCCGTGACTGCGCTAAAAAACATATTTCATCTGAATAAAAAATTATTTCATTTTTTATTGTACATAGTTACCACAGTCATTGCAACTTATTATTTACCAGAGAGCGTCTCATCAATATGGTATATAATATTATTAATAGTTTATTATAAATCCGGTGATGAACCATTTTGGCTGGCATTTTTCTTAACTGTATCCGATGGCTTCGTTAGTTTTTTAGGTTCGTATTCTATATTAATATCCCTGATTCCAGGCCTCCCCGGAATAGATATAGCTCAATTTTACGTTATTATAGCTTTAATAAAGATTTATAAACGAAATAGGAATGAGAAACCTTATTACTCAAAGTGGACAGCTGTATTAATGATATATGCTGTGTTTATGGTTATTATTGGAATGATTAATGGATTGAATGGTGCTACAAATATTTATTTCAGAATTATAAAACTTATTACACCCTTAATTTTGTTTTATACCACTCCAAGACTAATGCGTAGTTTAAGAGATTACGAGCGTTTTTTCGAACTAATATTTATTATTTTTATACTTGGATTTGCAACGCAGGTTTTTACAGTATACACGGGGTTTAGTCCTGCCGGAAATTTAAAAATTCTTGATGAAGAGCAAGTTGAGACAGGAAGAGATTTAAGATCTTTTTATAATACTTCTATAACTCTGTTAAGCTTGTTGGGTTCTATTTTTTTTTTAACAATAAAAAACCATTCAAATTTTTCTAAATATTTTCTTTACACAATTATAGGAATGACTTTCTTCATGGCGTTTTTATCTGCAACTAGAGGTTGGATAATTAGTATCGGACTAGTGATTGTTTTGTTTTTTGTTGTTGTTCAAAAAGGAAAAAAATTGATACCTATGAGTTTGTTGTTTTTAGCATTAGTGTTAGTGGGATTAACAAACTCTAAAATTCGGAGCCAGGTTTTCTTTTCAATGGAAC
>JAYTSW010000091.1:0-8884 GCA_043745425.1 Sphingobacteriaceae bacterium
TACACTCGAGAGTCAGACTTTATTCATTCCCCAATACCGTGCTCATCAATACATAGCAGGTGGGCTAAAAGCAATTACAACGCCATGGAAAAAATTTGATATTCGTTTTGAAGGATATATTTTCCAGCCAATCACTTCAATTGTTTCTACTAACGATCAAAAAGCAAAATATACTAAGCCTTTTTTATACCGCAATTTTATCGGGCTCGTCGCATTAGTTTATAATACACCGGTTGGTCCATTAAGTGTTGGGGTGAATTATTACGATAAAAACCCAAATAGCTTTTCGTTCTTCTTCCACTTTGGGTATATTATTTTTAATAAGAAGTCTATTGATTAACAATAAGTAATCCTGAGCATGCCGAATGGATAATAAGAAGTCGATCGATTAAAAGAAGATTATTCTTTTATGACCTTAACCGTTTGTCGGGAATTAACAGAAATGATCTCGATGAAATAAAGTCCGTAATTTAAATTACTCAGATCAATAGTTTCTAATTCAGTTAAACTTATTTTCGAGAGAACTTCTTGCCCTAATACATTTTTGATAATTATTTTTGAATTCGGATCAATTGTAGTATTTAAAATTCCTTTAGTAGGATTTGGATAAACTTTAATGGATTTATTTAATAAATGTTCGTTTATCCCTAAATATGGAGAATTTAATTTTAGAACGAAAGGACCATAACTACTGGAAACTGTATTTGTTGCAGGACCCGGATCAAAATCTACCGTGTTGTGGTTGACGCCGGTTAAATAAATATCTCCTGTTAAACCCACATAGACCGATCTCGAGGTATTAGCAAATGTCATCGGATTGGAACCTGTGCTGAAAGTGTAAGTCCATGATAGGTTTCCGGATAGATCATATTGGTTTATAAACATATTTTTATAGTTATTAAAAGCTCCAAAGGAAATCTCACCTGTATTGTAGACAAAACCTGATTGATCCAAAGAAACAGACCAGACGTAATCTGGCGTAGTACCTGAAGTGCTTTTTGCCCAAATAAAATTTCCTGACGAATCTAATTTCTGAATAAAAACATCTGAAGACCCCACGTAAGTTAAATTATATACTCCGGGACCGGGATCAAAATCTGTTGTCCCTTGATATATTCCTGTTACATAAATGCTTTTTAAAGAATCAAGAACAAGAGAATGTCCTTCACGCCCTCCTGTTTTTTTTGCCCAAACGAAATTTCCGGCTTGGTCTAATTTTGAAACATAAGTTTCATTAATTGCTGCATTTAAGGTAAATATTGCAGGGCCGGGATCGAAATCTACAATATTTCCATAATAACCTGTAGAAAAAACATTTCCCATTTTGTCGGTAACAATTGATTTTCCCTCTGCCTGAGCGCCACTGCCTCCAAAATTTTTCGCCCAAATAAAATTACCGTTAGTATTTAATTTTGCTATATAAGCGTCAGAATTTAAAGGAGTAATAGTGTATGTTCCAATATTTGGATCAAAATCAGTGATACCTGAAAAAAAACCTGTAATTAAAACATCATTAAATTTATCTATATGAATTGACTGACCCCAAGTATATCCGGAATCCGCAACAAATGCTTTTACCCAAACAAAATTCCCTAAAGGATCTAATTTAGAAACAAAGGTACTTTGGACTGAATTAGTAGGTGAAGCATTTAAAGTGTAAGTTCCAACTCCCGGATTAAAATCCACTATACCTGAAAAATATCCTGTTATGTAAACGTTGCCCAATGCGTCTAAATCAATCGAATATCCTCGGGCACCTCCCGAAGCTCCTATCCCTGTAAATTGTTTTGCCCAAATAAAATTTCCTGAGCCATCAAGTTTTGAAATGTATGTATCAACTGAGGAAGCGGTAAGGTTAAATACTGACGGACCGGGATCATAATCAGCGGTTCCCGAAAATTCACCCGTTGTATATACATTTCCGAGAGCATCAGCTTTAACTGAGTGCCCAATTGTACCACTTGAACCGTCAAAACTTTTTACCCATGAAAAAGTTGGAGCTTGTGCTAACACTTTCAAACTGATAATAACAAAAAGAAAAAAGGAAATTCTCTTCATGATTTAAAGGTAGGGAAAAATCAGTTTAGTTTTTGAAAAACAAAAAACCCCAACATTTATGTTGAGGTTTTCGCTAGTTTTATTCGAAGTATGATGTCATTCTGAACTTGTTTCAGAATCTCAAGGTTACGCAGGAACCTTGCCTAAAACTTTAGCCATTGTCTTACCAATATCAGCAGGACTTTCACAAACGTGAATTCCGTTCTCACGTAAAATTTTCATTTTCGCTTGAGCAGTATCATCAGCACCACCAACAATTGCGCCGGCATGACCCATTGTACGTCCTTTAGGAGCAGTTTGTCCGGCGATGAAACCAACTACAGGTTTTTTATTTCCGTTAGCTTTAATCCAACGTGCTGCATCAGCTTCAAGATTTCCGCCAATTTCACCAATCATAACAATACCTTCCGTTTCCGGATCATTCATTAACATTTCAACAGCTTCTTTTGTTGTAGTTCCGATAATAGGATCTCCACCAATACCGATGGCAGTTGTAACGCCTAAACCGGCTTTTGCAACTTGGTCGGCAGCTTCGTATGTTAAAGTTCCCGATTTAGAAACAATTCCGATTTTACCTTTTTTGAAAACAAAGCCTGGCATAATTCCAACCTTAGCTTCACCAGCAGTAATTATACCAGGACAATTTGGTCCGATTAAACGGCTATCTTTTCCCTTTAAGTATTCCTTCGTAATTATCATGTCCTTCACGGGAATACCTTCTGTAATACAAACAATAACTTTAATACCTGCATCTGCAGCTTCCATAATTGCATCTGCAGCGAAAGCAGCGGGAACAAATATGATAGAAACATCAGCGCCAGTATTTTTCACTGCATCAGCAACTGTATTAAAAACAGGTTTTTCTAAGTGTTTGGTACCACCTTTTCCTGGCGTAACACCACCTACAACATTTGTTCCGTATTCAATCATTTGAGTGGCATGAAAAGTGCCTTCGCCTCCGGTAAATCCTTGAACAATTACTTTTGAATTTTTATTTACGAGTACTGACATAGTTTTTTTTTAGAAGTGCTAATATAGGGAAAAGTTAATAGTTAATAGGGAATAGTTAATAGGATTTGTTAATTATGTGACTAGTGACCTAATAACTATTTCCTATTAACTGATTCCTAATTATTATCTCCCCCAAAATAAAGTGATTCTATAGCGTCAGCATTAAATGCTACATCATATATCGCTTCATTTAAAATTGTTTCGCTGGTAAACTCAATCGGTTGAACGGCTTGAACAATAACAGTTTCGCAAGGAGAACCATCCGTGCGTTTATCAGTTGTAACAGTTACCGATGAGAAAGTACCATAACCACCTTCTTTAATTAATTTATAAAGATTAAGGTTTTGAGTAAACTCACCACAGCGACTGTTCATATAAACAACATCTTTACCAAAATAACGGCCGGCAATAATCCAAACGTAAACAAATTGATAACGGAACGTTCCGTCTTTCATTTTTATCGCAACATCTATTCTGAAAACCCCTGGTGAAATTTCATCAAATTTGTAATTCCAACGTGTTGCAATGTTGGTAACCGCTACTTTTAAATCCATAATTTTTAGTTTTAAATTTTATTAATAGACTGTAAAAATAAAAAAACGGGAAATAAACATCCTATTGGTTAATAAATAGTTAAAAACTTTAAAAACAGCCCTATTTTTAGCTATATTTATACTTTGAAACTTGCTATGGAATACAATACAGAACGACCTAAAATGATTATACCCGAATACGGGCGTAATGTGCAGAGTATGATTGATTATTGCTGTACTTTAAAAGAGCGCGAAGAGCGTAATTTATGTGCAAAAGCTATTATTCAGGTAATGGGACAGTTAAACCCACATTTACGTGATGTAGCTGATTTTACCCATAAATTGTGGGATCATTTGTTTATCATTTCTGAATTTAGATTAGATGTTGATTCACCTTATCCACAGCCAAAACCAGAGACGTTTAAAGAAAAACCAGCACGTTTAACCTATCCTGCAGGAAAAATTAAATTCAAACATTACGGTAAAACTATTGAAGCTATTATCAAAAAAGCAAAAGCTCTTAAGGATGGTCCGGAAAAAGATGAGCTCACACGCTTAATAGCAAATCATTTAAAAAAATCTTATATCAACTGGAATAAAGATTCTATTACTGATGATGTTATTTTTAAAAACCTTACTGATTTATCGGATGGAGAATTAAAAATTGATGAGTCAGTGGCATTGAGTTCTCATCAGGATTTGGTTAGAAGTAGTAATGCAGGTACGAATAACAAGCCGCGTCACAAATTCCAAAACAATAAACACAAAAAACATTTTCATAAACACAGTAAAAAACATTAAAAACTGCAACAACCCCTATGGCCATTTTTGAAGTAACAGGCGGCAGACAATTAAAAGGAGAAATAACACCACAAGGCGCTAAAAACGAAGCTTTGCAAATCATTTGCGCCGTTCTACTCACCAAAGAAAAAATCACCATCAGCAATATTCCGGATATTGTTGATATCAATAAACTAATTGATTTATTACGCGATTTAGGCGTGAAGGTTGAAAAAACCGGTCACGAAGAATTTACATTTCAATCTGATGATGTAAAAGTTGATTATTTGGTTTCTCCCGAATTTAAAAAGAAAGGCGGAGGCTTACGCGGTTCTGTAATGATAATAGGACCAATGCTCGCACGTTTCGGTCGTGCTTACATGCCAAAACCAGGTGGCGATAAAATTGGTCGCCGCAGAATGGATACTCACTTTATCGGTTTCGAAAGCTTAGGTGCAAAATTTGAGTATGATAACGAAAATGAAGTTTTTAAAGTTGACGCAAAAAAATTAAAGGGCTGTTACATGTTGCTCGATGAAGCATCTGTAACTGGTACCGCAAACATTGTAATGGCAGCTGTTTTGGCAGAAGGAACTACAACGATTTATAACGCAGCATGTGAACCATACATACAACAACTTTGTAAAATGTTGGTGAGTATGGGCGCTAAAATAAGCGGAATAGGTTCTAACATGTTAACTATTGATGGCGTTTCATCGTTAGGCGGAACAACACATCGCTTGTTGCCTGATATGATTGAGATTGGTTCTTTTATTGGTTTAGCTGCTATGACTAAATCAGAAATCACAATCAAAAATGTGTCTTACGATAATTTAGGTTGTATACCTCGTGTGTTTTCCCGTTTAGGAATTCAAATGGAGCGGAGGGGTGATGACATTTATATCCCATCACAAGAGCATTACGAAATTGATACATTTATCGATGGTTCTATATTAACAGTGTCTGATGCAATCTGGCCCGGATTTACTCCTGATTTATTAAGTATTGTTTTGGTAACTGCTACGCAAGCGCGCGGAAATATTTTAGTGCATCAGAAAATGTTTGAGAGTCGATTATTCTTTGTAGATAAGTTAATCGATATGGGCGCGCAAATTATTTTATGTGACCCGCATCGTGCTACAGTAATTGGTTTAGATAAAAAAGTTCAATTGAAAGCGATTCAAATGGCATCACCCGATATTCGTGCTGGTGTATCTTTATTAATTGCTGCCATGAGTGCAAAAGGCAAGAGTACCATTTTTAATATTAATCAAATAGACAGAGGCTATCAGAATATTGACGGACGATTAAACGCCATTGGTGCAGAAATTATAAGAAAATGAGAAAAGTAATTTATATAGGTTTTATTTTGATGTTTGTTTGTACATTATCAGTTAATGCGCAATGGAAAAAATCAAAAAAAAATAAAAAAGAAGTGGCAGAAGCAGGTCCAGCAGTGCTAGTTGTTGAAGGTTTAAATCTAGGAAACAAAGCACCCGAAATTGAAATGTTAGACCCTGTAGGACAGCCTATAAAATTATCATCCTTAAAAGGAAAAATAGTATTGATTGATTTTTGGGCGAGTTGGTGCAGGCCATGCAGAATGGAAAACCCAACTGTAGTTGCTGCTAATACAAAATATAAAGATCAGAAATTAAAAAATGGAAATGGCTTTACAGTTTTTAGTGTGTCGTTAGACATGAATAAGCAGGCTTGGCAGGATGCAATTGCTACAGATGGTTTGCTATGGCCTAATCATGTAAGTGATTTATTAGGATGGAATAATGCTGCTGCCATGAAATACGGCGTACAAGGCATTCCTACAAATTATTTAATTGACGGTGATGGTATTATTATTGGAAAAGCTTTACGTGGCCACGATTTAGAAACTACTCTCGAAAACCTAGTTGAAAATAAAAAATGATAAAAGGGTTTTGTAAAATACTTTTTTTAGTTCTCTTTAGTACAACATTAGGTGTTGCGCAAAATTGCAGTTTAAAAAACGGCGATAAAGCTTCGCCTTTGGTTTTAAACGATAATCAAAATACGTTACAAAGTTTAACGTTCCCTTATTTAAATAAATTAGTACTCGTTCATTTTTGGTCATCGAGTGTTGCCAAGTCAAAATCTTTTATTCCAAGAGCAATTGATTTACAAACTCGTTATGGCAGCACCGCTTACAGAAACGCAGAGGGTTTTGATGTAATAAGTGTAGCCTTACAAAGTGATAAAACCGTATGGAAGGAAGATATGTTAGCTCTTGGCATGGATAAAATTATAAACCTAATTGCAGTCAAGGGGTATAAGGATATTTCGGTTTGTAATTTTAAAATTGTTCAGTTACCGGTTACTTTATTAATTGATGAAATGGGAACGATAGTTTTAATTAACCCAACCCAATTGCGGATTGAAGATGTTTTAGATGGTAAAAAAAATTCACCTTCCAATACCCGCGACTTAAAAGGGATGTTATTGTTTTCTGAAAGTCCGAAAGATCTTGTAAAGAACCAGAAAATGATATTAACGAATAAGTTCTCTGATACCATTAGCAGAACAATAACGGATAACAATGGTCATTTTCAATTCACGGCTGTAAAATATTTAACAGAATATATACTTAAAACTGATACAAGCGGAAGTTTGTTGGGAAAAGAAAAAGCTTTTGTGAGTACCGGCGGCGGAGCTGTTTTTGCAAACATCCCTAATATGTCAGGTAAATTTGAATATACCTTAAGCTTGGCCGATGTGGCAACTCTTAGTGGTATTAATAAAGATATTAGTTCAACAAAAAATGCCATTACATTTAATGCGAACATTACATTTAAAAAAAATAGTGCTGAATTAGAACCGGGCTCAAGTGTTGAATTAGATAAAGTGGCCAGCATGCTTACAAAAAATAAAGATTACACTGTAGAAATTATCACACATACCGATAGCAAAGGTGATGATGCTGATAATTTAGAGTTATCAAAAAAACGTTCAAGTTCAGTAAAAGCCTATTTGGTTGCAAAAGGAATAGCTGCTACACGAATGAAACCAATAGGCAAAGGAGAATTAGAATTAAAAAACAAGTGCAAAAACAAAGTGAATTGTACAGATGACGAACATGCCGAGAACGTAAGAACGGAACTCAAGTTTTACAAACCGTAATGAAAAAGTATTTCACTGTCATTTTATTCATTTCGTTTCTGACTAGCTTCGCGCAGAAAAAATTACGGGTCGGCGAAAAAATTCCTTTTTCAAGAGTTACTGTTTTTAATAGTGATGATAAAAAAACGGATATTAACTTATCCAACGGAAAGAATTTATCAGATAAATTTGTTTTAGTTTTATTTTTCACCGCTCAGCAACCTTTAAAACAAATTGTAGAAATAAATCAGAAGCTCGAGCAAACACTTAATCGTTTTCAAAACAATGCTTGTAAAGGCGCTTCAGAAATAGAATACATTACTATTTGTGCTGAGGAAAAGCCGGATGTTTGGAAAAAATATTTACAAGATGGCAATCTTCTGAATTCAAAGTTTAACGGTAAAAAAACAAATTACATTGCTAAAAAAGGGGCGAAGGATGACGTTGTGAAAGCATTTGGTGCCGATAAGTTCCCGTCTTTTTTTCTGGTAAATCCTAAAGGCCGACTTTGGCTTGAAACAGACAGCGCTCAGGCCCTAGAACAGGCTTTTGCAAGTATTTGTAAAACTAATCCCTCTTCATCAACTGCAGATATTGCCGGAAAATTATTGGTTGGCGAAAAAGATAAAAAACCTTTAATACAACAAATAGTTTATTTAATGAATCATAAATCAGACACTTTAAAATCTACAGTTACTGATGCTTATGGTGATTTTACGTTCAGTAAAGTGGATACTACACAAAATTTAACCATCCATATTGCTCAAACAGAAAAAGTAAAAAGCGGTCCACTTGTTTTTTTAGCGAAATTAACTGGAGAGATTATTTCGGAATTTAAACGATCTCCTAAAGGAGATTTCGAATACAAACTATTAAAAGCAGATGTTTTTATTTTATCGCCAGTGGAAGAAGAGGATGATATCATTCTCAAATACAAAAAATTTGAAAAAACAGGATTAAAAAACTTATTGGCAGCCGAAAATATTTATTACGAGCTCAACAAATTCAATATTACGTTTGAAGGCGAATTGATTTTAGATAAAATTGTATCTATTCTGAATGCTAATCCGAAAGTGAACCTGGAAGTGATTTCGCATACTGATGCACGAGGTGAAGATGTTTTAAATCTAACCCTATCGCAAAAACGCTCTAATTCTGTTGTTGACTATCTGAGCTCAAAGGGCATTAATAAAACCCGTTTAAAGGCTATTGGCAAGGGCGAATCGGAGATTAAGAACAGATGTTTAAACGGCGTGGATTGTTCTGACAAAGAACATGAGTTTAATAGACGTACCGAGTTCAATTTCCTGAAAAACTGACAATATTTCCTCATTAATTTATTGGCAACATTATTGATTGCTTATCTTTGCGCA
>JAYTSW010000092.1:0-8875 GCA_043745425.1 Sphingobacteriaceae bacterium
ATTAAAAGCTTTAGATACATTACGTATTGCAGAAGTTTCTATTGGTATGAAAGAAGAAAATACATTTAGTAAATCTGTTTCTAATTATACGCCAGTAAAACATTTTGGTGTTGAGCACGATGCGACAAAAAAAGAAATTGATTCTTTGTTTTCTAAATTAAAAAATTACAATTTGATTTTGATTCAGGTAAATAAGTCTACTTTACGCCCTGATAAAAATTTTGGGGTTACTAATCAAAGCTTAAACCTAATTGATTCGATTTCCAAATGGAAACCAACAATTGTTACTTATTTTAATAACCCATATTTATTAAACGCATTAAAGTGGCCGAGCTATATGCATTCAATTATTATGGCTTACGAATATACTAGCTTCACTCAAAAAGCAGCAGCTGATGCAATATTTGGCGTGATTAAAGTCAATGGTAAATTGCCCGTCACAACAAAATATTTTAAATATGATACGGGTTTAGAGAATCAAGAAATCATCCGAATGAAATTTGTTGACCCTGCCTCCATTGGGATTCAAAAAAAAAACCTTGAAATAATTGACAGTATTGCCAATTTGGGAATAAAAGAAAAAGCTTATCCGGGTTGTCAAGTGGTGGCTATTAAAGATGGTAAATTATTTTTTCAAAAGTCTTACGGAACCTTCACCTACGATAGCGCTTCTCCAAAAGTAACTGATCAAACCATTTATGATTTAGCGTCTATTACAAAAATATCTTCATCGTGTTTAGCTTTAATGAAATTAAACTCGGAAAAGAAATTCGATTACAAAAAAACACTCGGCTATTATTTGCCAGAATTAGCAGGGAGTGATAAAAATGATTTGGTAATTGAAGATGTATTAACGCATCAGGCGGGTTTAATGGCTTGGATTCCTTTTTATTTAAAAACAATAGATAAACAAGGAAATTACAAAACCGGATTTTACGACAATAAAAAATCGGAAAAATACCCTGTTCAGGTGGCGAAAGATTTGTATGCAACAACTTGGTTGGCCGATACCATGTTCAATCGTATAGTAAGAAGTAAAACAGAAGAGAAAGGAAAATATTTGTATAGCGACTTGGGTTATTATTTTATGCAACGCATCATCCAGAAACTAACTGAGAAACCACAAGAGCAATATGTAGCAGAAAATTTTTACAAGCCAATGGGCCTGGGGTTAACCTATCGTCCGTTAGAGAAATATAAATTAAGTGATATCGCGCCAACCGAAAACGACACTAAATTCAGAAAACAAGTGGTGCATGGTTATGTTCACGACCCAGGTGCTGCAATGTTGGGTGGAGTAGCAGGGCACGCGGGTTTATTCGGAACAGCAAAAGATTTAGCAACACTCATGCAAATGTATTTGGATAAAGGAAGTTATGGAGGTGTACAATATTTGGATAGTAATGTGGTAAAGGATTTTACTTCCTATCATTTTGCGCCTGCCAATCGTCGTGGATTATGTTTTGATAAGCCTGAACCTGATCCCAAAAAAGATTCTCCTGTTACTGATTTATGCAGTCCCGAAAGTTATGGGCATAGCGGCTTTACCGGAACATTTACGTGGATAGACCCTAAGAATAAATTGATAGTTGTGTTTTTATCGAACCGTGTTTATCCTGATGCTGAAGAAAATAAATTAGCTAAATTGGGAATACGAGGAAAGATTCATCGCGCATTTTACGAGGCTTTAGAAAAAGCTGATAAAGTTATAGGTTATTAGTTATAGTGTTAATAGTTATAACAGTTAACTATTAACTCTATAACCCTATAACTTAATTAACAGCAGGAAGTAAACCATAAGCCTTTCCGTATTCCAACATTTGTTCTAAGAAGTTTGTTGGGTATTCAATTTTCACATCCGTAATTTTTCCGTCTTTCATAACTGGAGTTAATCTTGGCTGAATAAATCCAGCGTAAGGTGCAATTTTTAATTTGCCATAACGCTCTAAAACTTCTTTATGTAAAGCTGGGTCTAATTTTACACCGTAGTTCTCAATTAAATCGTGACCTGCTTTGTAATCACCTTGAGATTTGATGCGTTGCAATTCTCTTAATAATTCTCCAAACAATACACGTAGTTTATTATAATCATTAACCACAAAATACGTTTTATTGTCTTTTACAATTTTCTCAATCACATTATTTTTTTTACCTTTTTCAAACGCCCATCCTGCTACCATCTGACGGTTACGCATGTGAGATTCTTCAATGTTGTTCCCAAATTTAATACGTGACGATTGAATCATTAAACCTTTAGTAATGTATTCATCATAAGATGCTTTTCCATAATCTAACGAAGGCATTACACCAAGCTCCACTAATTTCGGATCCATTAAGTAGTATAGAGCCACTAAGTCAGCACGACCTTCTTCTAAAGCACTTGCATAATTTTTTAAGGTCTCGTGAGGTTGTGCAACACCTTTTTCAATTTGTCCGCTGGCGTGACCAATTACTTCGTGCATATCGGTATGTAATTTATCAGCAAGGGGGGCGAAGTTGATAACGCGATTTTTAATTTCATCATTAAAATAAAATTCATCTACCACGCTGCTACCGCCGGCCTGATCAAAAGCTTCAACAATGTTTCCTAAGTTCACAGATTTAGAACCGTGAGTTTCGCGAATCCATTCATTGTTTGGTAAGTTAATTCCTATTGGTGTAACCGGCCCTGAATCTCCAGACTCAACAACTGCATTAATTACTTTAGCTGAAATACCTTTTACATCTTTCTTTTTGTGTTGAGGAAGTAAAGGTGAATTATCTTCGAACCATTGTGCATTGGCACCAATAGCTGCGATACGCTTACTGGCTTCAAAATCTTTTACAGATACAACAGATTCAAACGAACCTTTACGTCCTAAAGGATCCTGATATACTTCAATAAAACCATTCACCACATCAACTGAACTCTTGGTGTCTTTTACCCATGCAATGCAATACGCATCAAAATCTTTTAAGTCGCCGGTTTGATAATATTTTACTAATTTTTCTAAAGATTCTTTTTGTTGAGGATTTTCAGCAACAGTAATTGCTTTCTGTAACCAATACACGACTTTTTCGATGGCTGCCGAATACATGCCGCCAACTTTCCAAACCTTCTCAACTAATTTTCCGTTTTCTTTTACTAGTTTTCCGTTAAGACCAATCATAACAGGAGTAGTGTCTTTTTTATTAATTTGTTTATCGTAAAATTCAGTAACCTCTTTTTGATTAACGCCTTCGTAGAAGTTGATGGCAGATGAAACAACCATATCGTTCTTTGGATCTAACTGTACTTTTTTAGAAGCAATTTTTTCGTCAAAAATAATTCCAAGAATAAAATCAGAAAAACCTTGAGCGCTTTGTCCAGCCGCAATTGGTAATTTTGTTGAATCAGCATGGTGAATTAATTCGTCAAAATATGCTTTTGAGCATTCCGGAATAAATTTATCGCTGCTGTAATGATGATGGATGCCGCTGCTAAAAAATACACGTTTAGCATACACCAAAAACTTTTTGTATTCTTCATCTTGTTGGTTGATGTGCTCATCTGTAACTGCAAGAATGGCTTCGAGAGTTTTACGTACAGTTAAATTGTATTTATAGTTTTGATCCCAAGTCATATCTCTTCCACAAAGTGCAGCTTCATATAAATAATATAAAAGCTCTTTCACTTGAGGTGTTAGTTTTTCAAAATCCTTTACATTATAGCGCAACACGCGTAAGTCGGCAAATTGCTCCGATACATATTTAAATTCTTCTTCCGGTTTTACTGAATCAGTAGCCAGAATCTTCGATTCAATGTTAGCTAATTCATTGTCGCCAGATTGGCAAGAGGTTAAAGCAAGTGCAATAAAGGTTAGTGCTAGTAAGTGTAAACGATTCATAGAGAGTGTATTTTTTGAGTGTACAAGGATACGCTTTTATACCCTTTTATGCAAGGGGTTTTGACCTCACCCGCCCACTAAAGGTGGACACCCTCTCCTCAGAGCAGAGGGAAAGAAAAATCAGACTCTCACGCCAATAATACACACGTCATCCACCTGTTCTAAGCTACCTTTCCATTCTTGGAAAGCATTGAGTAAAATATCGTGTTGCTCACCCATTTTTTTGGTGGAATTAGTTAAGAGAAGTTCTTTCAATTGTTTGTATTTGAATTTCTTTCCTTTAGGTCCGCCAAATTGATCAGCATATCCGTCAGTAAAAAGATAAATAATATCATTTTTATTAAGTTGAACTGTGTGTTGAGTAAAAGGACTCGGATTATCAACTTGACCTATTGGCTGTTTATCGGCCGTAATTTCTTTGGCTTCGTTATTATTTAAATACCATAAAGGGTTATTAGCGCCCGACCATTTTAGTTCGAGAGTTTTTGTATTGAGTCCACAAACGGATATGTCCATTCCGTCTTGTACGTTGCTTTCACTTTTTTCAAAAGTTTCTAAAACGAGTTCGCGCACTTTATCTAAAACTTCCCCTGTATCTTTTAACCCAAACTCTTTTACCGAACGGTTAAGTGCCGTACTGCAAATTACGCTTACCATCGCGCCAGGTACGCCGTGTCCAGTACAATCGGCAGCAGCAAAGAAAATAATATCCTTTGTTTTTTCCAGCCAAAAGAAATCACCACTTAAAACATCTTTAGGTTTATAAAGCACGAACGAATCGGGGAGAGTTTCTTCCCATAAATGCATTGTAGGCATAATGGCTTCTTGTATGCGTTTAGAATATTGAATACTATCGGTAATATCTTTATGTTGTTCTTCAATAATATGATTTTTTTCGGCGAGTTGAGAATTGATACGTTGTTTAATTCTGTTTTGGCGAATTAAAATAAAAACTACAAAGGCTACAACTATTAAAATAATTCCGATGAGGGTAATAGCTAACCGCTGACGGCTACTTTCTACATTTTTTAATTCTATTTGTTGATTAAGTAGTTTGTTTTCTGTTTCTTTTTTTTCGGTGTAGTATTTGGTCGACATTTCTATTATATCATTATTTTGAGTTTGACTTAAAAGGGAATCCTTAGCAATTGCAGAAAGTTCAAAGCATTCGAGTGCTTTTTCAAGTTTGTTTTCATCTTTGTATATCTCATACATAGTGGAATATGTTTCGCGAAGATCATCATAAGACCTGATATTTTTTCCGATCGTTACGCAACTGTCAAGGTAAATAGTGGCGTTTGAATAATCTTTTTTGTCTTTAAATACCAAAGCAATATTATGCAGGGCTGTCATAATCCCTTTCTGATCTCCTATTTTTTTTGCGTAGATCAAACAGTTTTTCAGGTTAGATAAAGCCTTATCGTAATTTCCTCTTTCCTCATAGATGATTGCTGTGTTACCTAAGCAGGTCATTATGCCGTCTATGTCATTTATGAATGTGTAAATTTCTAAAGCTTCTTCCCAGTATTTTAAAGTTTTATGATTGTCTTTTGAATAATAGAGGCTTCCTAATAGATTTAAGCAATTCGCATAAGATTTTTTATTTCCGGATGTTTTAGCGCGATCAAGAACAATGTTATATTGCGCTAACGCTTTATCAAATAAACCCTGTTCATCATACACAAGCCCTATATTCATGGCTGTTTGAATCATACCTTTTTCGTTTTTCAGACTTTCAAATAATTTATCAGCCTCAATATAGGATTCGAGTGCTTTACCATAATTACTTTTTTCGTAATATGTATTCCCAATAGCCACTAAGAGATTCGCTTCATGGTCTTTTAGTCCTTGTTTTTTGGCAAGATTTAAACCTATAATGCCGTAATGTAGAGCGGAATCGTTATTAAATCGGATGAAATTATAGGTTAGTTCCGCGAGGATTTTAATTTTTTCTTTGCCCTGTGCAGAAGGAAGTGCGTTTTTTAAGGAATCAATGTTAGAAAAAGCTTTTTGTTCAGTAAAAAACGTTAAAATAAACAGAAATATAAAAAGGATGTTTCTCACAATAATTACCCACAATTTAAACAAAATATTTTATATATATTAAAAATTGTTATATTATTGTATTACAAAATTTAAAACATAATATTATGGCAAGAGGAATTGTTACAAAGAAACCTGATGGTGGTGGAACCGCAGGAAGAATAATATTAACAGACCCAATTGGCGATGCGATTGGTCGCGATGCGGCTATTGTATCGGAAATAGGAGCGGTTTTGCCTTATTCGGAGGTGAACCAAAGTGAGCTTGGCGACATTGTAGATTTTGCTTATGATGGAAAAGAAGCAAGTCATTTAGCTACTACAATAAAAGGAAAAGTAATTACAGGTTCTTATCAGGATAACATCATTGTTGGTGATGGTGAGTCGGTAGTTATAAATGCAGGAAACCTTGAAGGAAAAATTAGTGTTAACGGTGGTTTTCTTGCAATAGTTGGTAGTTCGTTTTTAGCAGGTAAAATTGAATCGGCTACGGCAGGTTCATTTATTATGATTGATAACCAAAGTACTATTGAAGGTACATTAGCTATTAGCGCGGCAAGTACGTTTTCTTTAAGAAACTCAACTGTTGAAGGAAAGGTCGAATCAAACGGTAATATTTTTGCTAGTGTTATAGGATGTACCGTGAGAGGTAAGCTTGAAGTAGTGAATGCAAAAATTTGTAAATGTTCAGGTAATACCGTAGAAGGTAAAACCAATACGCCAGGCTGTACAGCATAATCTCTAAGTAGTTTATACGTGGTTTTGCAAAAAGCCTACGTCTTTTATACGAGGGATACTTTATAATTTAAAAGCCCTGAAGTAATTGTATACTTCAGGGCTTTTTTATTGCCGTTTTTATAGTAAAATTCCTAAAAATTATTATTTTTACACTCCTGTTTATGAGACGGTTTAAATATATAATTGCGCTGGTTCTTTTATTTTTTTGCGAAATATCATTTTCGCAAATTTATCCTGTTCAACTCAGCGCACAATTAATTCCGCCTTATAGCGGGTATTTACCTGACTACGCAGATCCTTCCTCTGAGAAATTAAAAGTAATTTTACAGTTCAACGATTTTACAACACCTCAATACAACATCCGTTTAAAAATTGAAATTAAAGGGAATGGTTTTACTCTCGTCACCAAACAATTATTTAATCCGCCACCCATAAATTTACAATCGGGCGTGCCATTGTTGTTAAGTGGTGCCGATTTAGCGCCGTATCTCAATAGTAATAATCTCGATTTCATTGGCATTAATCAAGCGCAGTATGAGCAACGCATGGCTTTGCCTGAAGGGTATTATAGTATTTGTGTAACGGCTTACGATTATTATAATCCTGCGAAAATTCAAGTTAGCAATGAATCCTGTTCGCAGGGATGGTTTTTATTAAATGATCCGCCGTATTTGAATTTACCACAGTGCGGAAAAAACATTACACCACAAACGCCACAAAATATTTTGTTTCAGTGGACGCCAATGAACTCAAGTTCTCCCAATTCTGCTGCAAATACTGAATACGAATTTTCATTGTGGGAAGTTCGTCCGGATTCATTAGCTAATCCAAATCAAATTGTATTAAGTACGGCGCCGATTTTTAGTACAACCACAAATCTTACGGTTTTAAATTATGGAATTTCTGAACCACCATTAAATCTTTACATGAAATATGTTTGGCGTGTGCGCGCAAAAGATATTACGGGAAGAGATTGGTTTAAAAATAATGGGGCGAGTCAGATTTGTACTTTTGTTTATGGGAATTTACAAACTGTATTAGGAAATGCGCTCAACCTAACGCTCAGCGCACAAGGTATCACGCACCGTTTAGGAACTTGCACATGGAACACGCAAAATATTTACACCAAATATTTATTACAGGTTCGTAAAAACGGAACACAAAATTGGTTTGATTACAACTGTACCGGAGGCTTCGAAAAAATAAACAATCTTGAGCCCAGTACAAATTACGAAGCAAGAGTAAGAGGAGAAGGAGCTATTACCGGTGATTGGAGTAACATTGCTACGTTTAATACAAGCGGTGAGCCTAATTATAGTTGCAACGACCAAACACAATACGCAGATGCATTAACTGCACAACCTTTACCGACTACAAAAGCAATAGCGGGTTTAATAATTCAAACCGGACAATTTGAAGTTACAACAACCCAAATTTATCCGAGTGGTCCGCCTGGTTGGTATAGTGGAAAAGGATATGCAAAAGTTTTTGGTGTGCTGCCATTAGCAGTACAGTTTAATAATATTTATATTGATGATAATAACCGACATCAGCAAGGTGTTATACAGGCGTTAACGAAAGGGATTGATGCATGGACACATCAATGGGATGTAAAAGATGCAGAAGAACATCCTAATCCAATTCCTGGAGTTGTAGAAAATGTTTACGTAAATGGTAATCAGATTTGTGTAAAAATTCAGGGGCATATTACAGATTCTTGTTTTGCATTTCCGCCGAATCAGAATGTTGTAGTGATAAGAGATGATAATGGAAACCAGTGGATAGTAAATATACTTCCTCCTCCGCCAACGGTTACCGGACCAACTAACTACATGCCAATTAGCAATGATGTATTGGATGCAACGGATAGTACTATCGTCACTTTTATTAAGAGTCCGGAACAGAAATATGGTTTTGATGAGAAAAAATATACGGCGTGGATACCGAATTACGAAATAATAAAATTGAGTGGTGGTAAAAATTATTTTGTGCCGTACAAAAGTGTTGGCGATTTTCAGGAAGATGAAGTTTACGCTATAATAAATATAGGAGGATTTAATCCCGCGAAATTAAGTTTTAAAACAATCGGAGGAGTGCAATTAAATGCAGCGGTAGCAACAAGTACGAATGTTTACAAAATGAAAGTGCCGCATAACGCCAATGGTGTTTACGCCTGGTACGATGGAAAAAAATACGGAAAAATAAATGTAGTGAGTTTAAAACCACTCA
>JAYTSW010000093.1:0-8870 GCA_043745425.1 Sphingobacteriaceae bacterium
TCAGAGAACGGAAAATTTAGAGTTTTAGCTGTTAACAATGGTAAACCTTGGCCAAAAGCCATTCAAATGGGTGGAGGCGTTCAAGGTTTTGCATTATTAAGAAATGTGCCAGTTATTTATGAGCTATGGCGACAAGTAAATGGATTTCCGCCGGAATTTTATAAAGACCAAGACGTAAAACATAAAGTAAAAAATGAAAAGTAAACTTTGTTTAGGCGTAATATTATTATCTATTCAATATTGCATGGGCCAGAAAACTGTTTCAATTAGTTATAAAAACTTTTTGGAAAATATTACTACAAATAACCCCCTGGCTGTAAGAGCAAATAATTATGCAGCCTTAGGGAAAGCGGAGTATGAAGCGGCTCGTGGAAATTATGACCCGTTTATTAGCGCTACCACAAATAGCAAATACTACAATGATAAGAATTACTATAATGTAACTGAGGCGGGATTAAGACAACCAATTTTTACTTCGCAATATATTAAGGCTGGTTACGAATATGGTAATGGTAATTTTATAAACCCTGAACAATTAACTTCCTCTTATGGAATGCCATACCTTGGTGTAGAAGTTAGTTTATTGCAAGGAATGATGATTGATAAAAGAAGATCGGATGTTTTAAAAGCAAAAAATTATGTTCAGTATTATTCTGCAGAACAAAGAATAATTATGAATAATTTACTTTATGAGTCGGCGCAAATTTATTTTGAATGGCTTTTCGTAAATAAACAATACGACTTGTATACTTATTTTTTAAAATTGGCCAACCAACGCTTGAAAGGAATTGAAAGTTTGGCGAATGTTGGCGAACGACCTTCCATAGATACTGTAGAGGCTGCTATTTTGATGCAATCACGGTCGTTAGACCAACAGTCTGCAAGAATTGAGAATATAAAAATGCAAAATGAATTACTTAATTTGAATTGGATAAATAGTAGTACGCCAGCCGACACCAATACATCGGTTGTTTCTTTAGATAATTTGGATATTTGTTTTGAAAGAGCAAAACAAGTATTATTTAAAAGTCTATTAGATGATTCTCTCAATAATCCAATAGTACTTCAGTATGAGGCAAAACAAAAAATTCTCGAAGTAGAAAAGCGATTAAAAAAGGAATTAATTAAACCAAAACTGGATGTTAGTTATAATTTATTATCTAATAATAGTAATTCATCGGTTCCTGTTTTTTCTACAAACAATTATAAATGGGGTGCCAGTTTTTCATTACCGTTATTCTTAAGAAATCCCAGAAATGAATACAAAGTAGCAAGTTTAAACGCAAAAAATAATTCTTTGAATTTAGCGAGTAAGACCAATGAGCTGCGGTTTAAACACAAGTATTTAAAACAAAGTGTTTCTGTTTTAATAGAACAATTAAGTAATGCCGAGCGTTCTGTTGCTTATGGTAAACGTTTACTTGAAGCAGAAAAACTAAAATTCGAGAACGGAGAAAGCTCTTTATTTTTGCTAAATACCCGCGAAAATAAATTACTCGAATCAGAACTTAAATTATCTGAATACAAACTGAAATTTATAAAATTCATGTTGAGTATGACTTACCTCAAAGGTAATTTGAACTATTCTTTTTAAAGAATTAATGCGATTTTTGATTTTATATGTATTTATCTTTTGGTACTCGCTAAGTATTTCCAATACACATCAAGATTCGATCTTTAAGAAACTGGCTTTCGGAAAGGGAGCAAAAGTTTTTTATTTAGGATCAGGTGCGTTAAAAAGATATATCGACTTTGGTAAAATCGAAAAAAATATTGTTGAATATTCAAAAACCCCAGCAATAGTTCTGGGCGCTGATATCTGTATTTATCCTTACGCAAGTAACGCCTACTTAGGACTTGGCCCAATTTTTACAAGTTGGATTGGTATTAGAGAGTTTACTCTCGATAATACTTTATACCGTGAAACCTTCTCGAATTCAACAGTTGCTATTAAATTAACGCACCATAACACTTACTTTGTTCGCAATAGATTTGATTTATGCAGCGGCTATATTGTAGGATTAAATATGCAGTACAAGCATAATGTTGAGAGGAATGGGAATGAAGAGGTGAATGTTTCGCGAAGGGAAGTATTTAAACCTGCATTTGGAATTACAGTTACAGGAAGATATTATTTTTTAAAAAACATCGGCGTATATTTGGAAGCGGGCATTGGTTACAAAATTAATATGCTAAATATTGGCTTTTGTTATAAAATGCGTAAAATCTAACAGATTATAATTCAACAAATGAACCTTTTGGGTATTCTATTTAAGAATCGGTAAGGTAACACTCGAAGTATTCTGCTTATCATGATAAATTTTTATATCACTCTTCACAAAATCTTTCTCATCACAATGATAAATATCTACAAACTGCTGTGGGTTTCTATCTGCAATAGGGAACCATGAACTTTGTATTTGAATCATTAATTTATGTCCAGCTTTAAAAGTATGCGCCACATCCGGTAAATCAAATTTTACAGTTGTAATTTCTCCAGGCTTAAATGCTTCTGGTTTCTCAAAACTGTTTCTGAATTTACCGCGCATAATTTCACCACGCACTAACATTTGGTAATTATCCATTAAATAAGGTTCTTTATTTTCTTTTGGTCTGCCTATTAAAGTTTCACAACAGTAGGTTGAATCGTATGCAAATTTACTAGGGAAAACATCAATAACCTTAACAATAAAATCCGCATCTGTTGTCGAGATAGCCACTTTTAAATTGGCAGTTATAACTCCTGTTAAGGTCATGTCTTCTTTTAAAATTTCAGTTTCAAATACCAAAACATCTGGGCGAGTAGAAGCAAAACGTTGATCGTCGGTCATGTATTCACTAGTTCTGCGTTTATGGGGATATTCTCCAGTATATGGAACTGGTTTACTTGGGTCACTCGTGTATTGTGTGTAGGATGAATTATTTTCGGGGGAAGAAAAATTTAATTTATTTTTATCTTGTAAATAAATAGTTTTATTCTCAACATTTTGGGGAGGCCAAGAACCAAACTTTCTCCATTCATTTTTCCCTGAAATAAAAATACTTGCTTCGGCAATTTGCTCTGCACTACCTTTTCCTTTTAAATAATAATTGAAGAAAGGTAATTCAATAGTTTGCTGATAAAAACCTGTTGTGTTTGAACCGAATCTTACGTTCCCTAAAAAACCAAGTCCGTCAATCGACCATGCACCGTGGCTCCAAGGACCCATTACTAATTTGTTATTGGTTGTTTTTGAATTTTGTTCAATCGATTTGTACAAGTTCCAAGCACCGTAACAATCTTCAGCATCAAATAAACCACCAACGATAAGCATTGCAGGTTGTACGTTTTTACATCCACGACGGGCATCTCTTGCTTTCCACCAATCATCGTAATTCGGATGATTCATTAATTCGTGCCAGAATTTTACAGAGTCGCCAATTAATTTCGAGAAATTTTTAAGCGGACCAGTTTCTAAATAAAATTTATAATTGTCTTCAATCGGAAAATCAAAACCTTTTCTTCCAACAGTTGTCGGTTGTGGGCGTGGCTGACCAAAACTTGAATAAAAATTAAATGCATCCATTATCATAAATGCGCCGTTGTGATGAAAATCATCTCCCAAAAACCATTCGGTAACCGGCGCTTGCGGACTCACAGCTTTTAAAGCAGGATGATTACTAAGTGCCGCCATGGTACTATAAAATCCGGGATAAGAAATTCCGAATACGCCAACGTTGCCATTGTTGTTCGGAAGATTTTTTACTAACCAATCAATCGCATCATAAGTATCACTCGCTTCATCAACATCTTTTTTGGTTTTTTTGTTTTCAATAAACGGACGAACATCCATAAATTCACCTTCGCTCATATAACGACCGCGGACATCTTGAATAACAATTATGTAATTTTCTTTTACGTAATTTTTCCAGTAACTATACCATAAACGTGGTGAAAATTTTTCTTCTCCGTAGGGTGCACAGGAGTAGGGCGTACGCACCATGATAATTGGATTTTTTTCTTTAACGTTCTTTGGTTCGTAAACGGTAGTGAATAATTTTACGCCATCGCGCATATCAATTTTTAATTCTTTTTTCGTGTAATTTTCTTTTAGATACTTTTCATCAATGGTTTGAGAAAAAACTATGTTTAAGAGCGAAACGAAAATTAATATTAGTGCTTTTTTCATATTATGAAACTACTTTAAGTAATTGTTTAACTGTTTTTGCTTTTTGTTTTGCTTTTACCAAATCATCATCTACAATAGTAACATGTCCCATTTTACGATACGGTTTGGTATTTACTTTTCCGTAAAGATGGATGTACACGCCGCCGAATTTCATCACATCTTCCATCCCTTCGTATTTGGCAGGACCTTCATAACCCATTTCTCCCAAAAGATTTATCATAACGCCAGGTTTTACAATAGATGTATCACCCAATGGTAAATTTAAAATCGCACGCCAGTGTTGTTCGAATTGTGAAACTATATTTGCCTCAATGGTATGATGACCGCTGTTATGTGGACGTGGCGCGATTTCATTTACTAAAACTTTTCCGTCTTTGGTTAGAAATAATTCAACAGCTAATAAACCAACAATGTTTAATTTTTCAGCAATTTGTGTGGCGATAGCGATAGCTTCTTTTTCGATATTTTTTTTGATACTTGCCGGTGAAAATAAAAATTCAACCAAATTAGCTTGAGGATTAAATTCACATTCTACAACCGGAAAACATTTACATTCTCCATCAGAGTTACGCGCGACAATGACAGAAAGTTCTTTATCAAAATCAACTAAGCGCTCCAGTACACTTGGCTCATTGAAAGCTTTATCTAAATTATTTGGATTAACTAATTTCGTAACACCTTTTCCGTCATAACCGCCTTTCCGTAGTTTTTGAAAGAATGGAAAAAAATCGGCGTATTTGCTTATTTGTTCTTTTGTTTCAGTAAGAAAAAAATCGGAACTCGGAATGTTGTTACGCTGATAAAACATTTTTTGCAAACCTTTATCCTGAATCAATTCAATTACTTCGGGCTGCGGATAAACTTTTTTACCTTCTTTTTCTAATTGTTTTAAGGCTTCAATGTTTACGTTTTCAATTTCAATCGTAATTACATCTTTATCTTTTCCGAATTTGTACACGGTATCGTAATCGGTAATACTTCCTTTTGTAAAATTACTAATGCCTTTACAGGGTGCATTAGCATCGGGGTCTAATACTATAATATTCAGATTGTAATTAATGGCATTTTGTATCAGCATCCGGCCTAATTGTCCGCCTCCTAAAATGCCGATTTTATATTGCTGTGGTTCAAACGAATTCATACCTTAAAAAATGTGGTACAAAGTAACAAGAATTTGGTGAATTACGAGGCTAAAAAAGTGATTTATATTGATAAATAGGTAAAAAACCTCTCTTTTTTCAGCATAAAAACTACAAAATTTAGTAAGAATAGCACTTGTATTTTTTTATATTTGCATTATGAAAATTTCTTATAACTGGCTCAAAACCCTTATTAATATTGATCTTGATGCAAATGAAGTTGCTAAACTTTTAACGGCTTCCGGATTGGAAGTAGAAAGTATCGAGGCTTTTGAATCAGTAAAAGGCGGACTAAAAGGCATTGTTGTAGGTGAAGTTATTGAAAAAGTAAAGCATCCTGAAGCTGATAAATTAAGTTTAACTAAAGTAAATGTTGGCGGACCTGAATTATTAAATATTGTTTGTGGCGCGGCAAATGTAGCGGCTGGACAAAAAGTTTTAGTTGCTACAATCGGAACAACTATTTATCCTGTAAGTGGTGAGCCGATGAAAATGGAAAAGAGAAAAATTCGTGGCGCTGCGAGCGAAGGAATGATTTGTGCGGAGGATGAAATAGGAGTTGGAACAAGTCATGATGGAATTCTAGTTTTACCAGCAGATACAAAAGTTGGATTAGCCGCTTCTGATTATTTCAAAATAGAAAATGATATTATTTTTGAAATTGGTTTAACACCAAACAGAAGTGATGCTGCTTCTCATTTAGGGGTAGCGCGTGATTTAGTTGCTATTTTAAAAGCTCATAGTGCAGAAAGTAAAAGTGAAGTTACGTTAACAGGAATTAATCAAACTCCTCCTGCAACTAATGTTACTAAAGTTGATATTGTAATTGAAAATAAAGAAGCTTGTCCGCGTTACAGCGGATTAGTGATAAGTGGAATTACGGTAAAATCATCGCCTGATTGGTTACAAAACCGTTTAAAAGCTATTGGTTTACGTCCGATTAATAACGTTGTTGACATTACCAATTTTGTATTGCATGAACTCGGACAACCTTTACACGCTTTTGATTCGGAAAAAGTAAAAGGCAATAAAATTATTGTGAAGACTTGTGCAGAAGGAACAGTATTCAAAACATTAGATGGTACAGATAGAAAATTGGCGGCGACTGATTTAATGATTTGCAACGAAGAGGAGCCAATGTGTATTGCCGGAGTTTTTGGGGGATTAGAAAGTGGTGTGAATGAAAAAACAAATTCAATTTTTTTAGAGAGTGCTTATTTCGATAGCGCATACATTCGCAAAACCGGAAAAAAGCACGGTTTAAAAACAGATGCTTCATTCAGATTTGAGAGAGGAACTGACCCGGAAATGACAGTTATAGCTCTTAAGCGCGCCGCTGCTTTAATATTGGATATTTGTGGTGGAAACATAAGTATGGATGTTGTAGATATTTATTCTGAAAAATTAGAAGCTTACAAAGTACCATTCTCCTATGATAATTGCCGTGATTTAATTGGAAAAAACATTGAGACAAGTATTATTAAAAACATAATTACCTCATTGGGTATGGAAATTACCTCTGAAAGTGCGGATGGTTTATTATTAAGTGTTCCACTTTTTAAAACGGATGTAACTCGTGAAGCGGATGTGATTGAAGAAGTAATGCGTATTTATGGGTACAATAATGTGGAGATAAGTAATCATTTCAGTTTTGGAGTGCAAAATACAGCTTCAACAAGTGGTTATCAATTAGAAAATAAAATTTCAGAAGTGTTAATCGGCAATGGTTTTAATGAAATCATGTCATTATCACTCACAAAAGAAAGTTATTATAAAAATAATGCAGATTTAGTGAATGTTTTGAATCCATTGAGTCAGGATTTAAATGTTTTACGCGGAGAAATGTTGTATAGTGGCTTGGAGGCAATAGCTTATAACTCTAACCGAAAAAACCCGGACATTAAATTTTTTGAATTCGGAAAAACGTATTCTAAAATTTTAGAAGGAGATTATAAATACGCTGAACAAAAGCATTTGAGTTTATTTTTAAGTGGAAAGAAAACAAATGAAAACCCTTATATAAAAGCTTCGGATGTTGATTTTGCATTTTTAAAAGCTACAATTGAAGCGATTCTGAAAAAATTGGGAGTTGAAAAATATACATGTGCTGAAACGGAAGGAGAAAATTTTTCTTACGGTTTAAATTACACTTCAAAGAAAAAATCCTTAGTTCAATTTGGTTGCGTTAATAAAGCTATTTGTAAGAAATTCGATTTGAGCCAAACGGTTTTTTATGCTGATTTTGATTTTGAAACGTTGCTAAACTTAAGTTCTAAAAGCAAAATTGAGTTTACTGAAATACCTAAATTCCCTTCTGTGAGAAGAGATCTAGCAATGCTTTTAGATAAAACGGTAAAGTATCAACAAATTCAGGAATTAGCTTATACCGCTGAACGTAAATTTTTAAAAGAAGTAAATTTGTTTGATATTTACCAAGGAGATAAAATTGGTCAAGACAAGAAATCATACGCAGTAAGCTTCACATTATTGGATGATGAAAATACCTTAACCGATAAACAAATCGAAAATATCATGCAAAAGTTAATCACTACCTTTAAAGAAAAATTAAATGCAGAATTACGCTAATCGTGAAGTAGAGCGGAGCTCACTTCACGATTATTTTTATAAACTATAAACTATAAACTATAAACTATAAACTATAAACTATAAACTATAAACCTAAACCATGAAACAATTTTTACTCGCTTTATTTATTTTATCAGCCGGCTTTATCAAGTCGCAGTGTAGTTTAACAGCTTCAACAACTCCACCCAGTTGTCCTGGGAATTGTGATGGAAGTGTTGTATTAACATTAGCTGGTTGCTCGGCTTTTCCTTATAATATGACTGTTAATAGCGGCAGTTGTACACCAATAACTGCTACTAGTTTTACTGCAGCAACAATGACATTTACTGGCCTTTGTAATTGTACATCTCTTTATAATGTAGTTTTAACTAATACATTAAGTTTTCCGGTAGCTTTTACCAATTTTGCGGAATTATCGGGTAATGGGTTTATGGGGGAAATAAACTATTTTTTGTTTATGGTCTTTAAGCTATCAATAGTTTTATCTCTTTTATTTATTATGTTGTCTTTTTGCTCAATATTATGTTTAAGATTATTAGCTATAAAATATGACACTATATTCCAACATAAAGAAACTATTATAATGATTGCGCTTGCAACCTTCCAAATTTTTTCTCTTTTAGTAGACTTCCGTTTAGACAATTCATTTTTTAAATACGAAAAGTAATCTTTAAACTCATTTATAATAGAAATGCCCTTATCTTCCAATGTAATAATAATGCCTAATGACCTATTGTGGTCTTTATCATTAAAGCGTATTATTTTTTCAGATTCAACGCCTTTTAATATTTTACGAAGGTTGGTAGTAATAATGTCCCCATCAGTTATATCGGGAAAATATTTTTTGTATATTGGATATAAACTTTCGATATGCACATCAGATGCGGTTTTATCAAATAATTCGAGTAAAACATCATTTATTATATTATCAGATATTGTAAACTTCATCTACCCCAAATATACACAAAAACCCATT
>JAYTSW010000094.1:0-2411 GCA_043745425.1 Sphingobacteriaceae bacterium
AAGCACAGGGGTAAAAATCACCATCAATTCGTAATTGCTCATTTCCCTGATTTTTGTTTATAAATAATATTTATTACCGTTAATTGTAAACGGGGCTGCAAAAGTAAGGAAAGTAAAGGAGAATAAGGGTGAGTTGATAATAATTTTTGTACTATTGAATAGAGCTATTCAGATTCCATTTTTCTAATAAAGTTTCAATGTATAGAACTCATTTCTATTCTTAATATTCCTTGTCACTGAAATCAATTGGGAGAGTAACAACTAAGTTAAAGTAGGAAAAAAAAGTCTTCAAATAGTTGAATCCCCAAACAACTCTTGAAGACTTAGACCCTAATAAAAGTCTTTAATAATATTAATCAAGCATTTTGTTTCTTTTAAGTGGCGTCCCTTGAGTGACTTAATAAAGCCCAAAGAAACCAATATTTAAAAAAGAATTATCAAACCTTAATTTTTGCTTTCTTAACGCTGTTTTTTTTTAATTTCTATCCACGACTTATTTTCCTGAAAGAATATTTACATATATATTAAATTCATCTGTGTGCGACATGAATTAAATCATTTAGGAAGTAATTTTATTGAAAATAATTCGGTATTACTTATAATTATAATTGAGAAAATCGAAGAGGAATTAAAAACTGTAGCATTTTCCCTAACATATCGGTCTATCTTGTTTTTTTTAGTACATTTTGCCACTAATGTTAATTACACTAACTTCCTTTGCAGTTATTGCAAACTTTTTTCAATAAATCAGTATAAATTACTAAAATAAACACTATGCAATTACCGGGCATCCAGCAGCTTTTTTTTCAGCATATAAAAGGAAGTTTACCTAACAACATGTCTATGGTAGATGATGTGGCAGAAGTGTTGGACATAAGTAATGACAGTGCATACCGTAGAATAAGAGGTGAAAAATCAATCAATTTGGAAGAAATGGCTAAATTGAGTATGCATTACAAAGTGTCGCTTGATAACTTTTTAAATCTTAAATCTGACACATTTATTTTTTCTGGGCAATTAAAAAATAATTCAGAAACTGCTTTTGAGGATTATCTCCAAAATGTATATAAAAATTTTAGTTTTTTCAATAGCCATTCGAATAAGCATATGTATATTCTTATGAAAGATATTCCACCGTTTGTACATTTTCAAATACCAGAGCTGGAATTGTTTAAGTATTTTTTTTGGATGAAATCTATTCTTAATTATGATAGTATGAAGAAGGTAAAATTTTCTTTCACTGACCCGAGATATAACCAATACAGGGATATCAGTAAAAAGATCATCCATCTTTACAATAAGATTCCAATGACAGAAATATGGAATATTGAAAGCATAAACACTACCCTACGACAAATAAATTTTTATTATGAATCCGGATCATTTGAAAATATTGAAGATGTTCATTTGCTGTATGAAAAAGTGGAAGAACTGATTAACCACATTGAAAGACAGGCAGAACTTGGAGTAAAATTCAACCTCGGAGAGGAGCCTAAAAGTAACGCAGCAGAATACAGACTTTTTGTGAATGAACTTATACTGGGTGACAACACTTATGTTGCAGAGCTGGATGGCGCAAGGCTTACTTTTTTAAATCACAGTGTGCTTTATTTCGTTGCTACTAATGATGAAAAGTTTAACGCAGCTATGTTTAACAATGTGCAAAATTTAATTGGAAAATCCACAATGATTAGTAAAATTGGAGAAAAGGAGAGGGTCAGTTTTTTTAACAAACTTCGTAAGGAAATTGATAGGAAAAGAGAACTTCTCAATTAAGGGTTGAATTTCTTTGTTCAATTTTTGCCAAATCTCTTTAATTCAATTTGCTTCATACTATAATACTTCTCGTGTTTCAGTATTACTCATTTTCAATTACGAACTGCTTCAGCATCTTACTAAAAGTACTGGGTATGTAAAATAAGCCTATGCTAAAGCCTACTGTACCATTTTTTATAGCCACGTTTACAATAGCTTCCATTTGCTGCAATTCAATTTCAGCAGGCCCCGTATAGCAATGCCCTTTACTGCTTTGCTGACATCATTATGTCCTATTAACGATGTTATATTGATAGACATTTTTAGGGTATTTAATAAAGAAAAATAGGTAACTAGATTAATATTGAAGCTAAGTTTTCACTTAAAGACAATTGTTACAACAGCCAACTTGTAACACTTTAAAAGGTAGACTGAATTATAAATAAATTGATAAAATTTTTTTGGTAAAATTTTTAAATTGACAACTTATTCGACTCTGTAAATCGGGTACCTCATGTGTGCCTTTTCATAATAAACTGAATTTTTATAAATGTAGTTAAGGATATCAGGGACACTCTTTGCAAACACAGGCTCTGCTGCTTTCTTTGTAGTAAGTTTTTGTTGAAGAGAAGGATCTTTTTTTAGCACTTCAGCAG
>JAYTSW010000095.1:0-8860 GCA_043745425.1 Sphingobacteriaceae bacterium
CGGCTGTATCACTTGCTGTAAACTCACCGTGCTTAATTTGTATAATAACATTAGGAAGCCCTGATGCGTTTTTATTCGCATCGAGTTCCACCACTCTGCCCTTTAGTTGGGCAAAAGCAATAGCGTTACAACTCACTAATGCGAGAAGAAAAAATAAACGTTTCATAACTGCTTATTTTTTCTCTGTGCAAACGTGGTCTTTGTACTGACAACAACTCGGCAGTTTTTTGTACGCCGCATCGTCACCCTTTACATCACCAGCGTCGTATCCCTTTGCGGCAATTGCTTTCTGAATTTGTTCAAGGCTTGTTTTCTTACTATCGTATGTAACAGTAATGACCTTTTTATCGATATCCCATTTAGAGATTTTTACACCTTTAATATCAGCCGCGTTTTCTATGCGGGTTTGACACATATCGCAATTCCCTTTAACAGTAAATGTTTCGGTTTTAATGGTGCTATTCTGACTATTTGCGTAGAAGGATATTAATAATCCCAATACTAAAAAAATATTTTTCATTTTGATTTAATTTAATGGTTAAACATTGCGATATGCTTTAATAAATAAAGCATATCGAGATCCTGAGTTACCTCAGGATGACGCAGGGAAGGAACCATTAAATTTTAAGAAAAGTAGTACGAATGATATTACTATGAAGTAAATCGGGAGGTGGAAAGAAATATTTTGAAATAAGTAATGATACAGATTCAATTTTAACATCAAAAAGTAAAGGGGTAATTGTAAATAAATTAAAATCTGCGATATTGAAATTGGAGTCAACAACTTTTTTAATTGTAAAATCAGGGGCGTAACGAGCTATCGTGTTTTCATCGGCACAACAACCCATATCCATATCTTCTTCATCTTCCCCACAACAACTATTACTTTTTATTAGGAAACTAACTTTCTCCAATTCGCCGCCACAATAATGCATATATACAGGTATACCAATTGCTGTAGTTACATAAACCACAACCATTAACCCGAATAAATATTTTTTTATCGTATTTATGACTTAAAATTAATGAAAATTTTGCTTTAAAAATTGAATTATTTTCACACTTTTGTTAAAAGATTGTAAGGGTATGAACCAAAACGCTGCAAAAGCGCGCATAGAGCAACTTTCGAAGGAATTAGAACAGCATAATTACAATTATTATGTTTTAGATCAACCTGCCATTAGCGATTTTGACTTTGATAAATTATTAGAAGAACTATCCTCTTTAGAAAAACAATATCCCGAATTTTTAAGTAGCGAATCTCCAACTCAACGCGTGGGCGGGCAAATTACCAAAGAATTTAAAAGTGTAAAACATAAATATCCGATGTTATCGTTGTCGAATAGTTATGGTAAAGAGGATATGGAAGATTTTGATCGCAGAGTTTGTGAAGGCTTAGGAATGAAAGGAAATGATTTATTTGCGCAAGAGATTGAATACGTTTGCGAATTAAAATTTGATGGCTTATCGATTGGTTTAATTTATATTGATGGAAAATTACAACAAGCTGTTACCCGCGGCGATGGCGTTCAGGGGGACGATGTAACAACAAACGTAAAAACTATAAAATCAATTCCACTTAATTTGCGAGGCAATTTTCCTAAAGAATTTGAGATACGAGGCGAAATATTTTTACCGAAAAAAGTGTTTGATGCGATTAATAAAGAACGTGAAGATATTGGCGAGGCACCATTGGCAAACCCAAGGAATGCGGCCTCCGGAACCATGAAAATGCAAGATTCATCTGTTGTTGCAAAACGAAATCTCGATTGTTTTTTATATCACATGCTTGGCGAAAATGTTCCTCACCAAAAACATTACGAAAATATTTTAGCTGCTAAATCATGGGGATTCCAGGTAAGCGCTCACACAAAATTATGCAGTGGCATAAATGAAGTTTTAAAGTATATAGAACATTGGGATAAAGAACGACATAACTTGCCATTCGAGATTGATGGCATTGTAATAAAAGTAAATGATTACAAACAACAAAACAATCTAGGTTTCACAGCCAAATCACCACGTTGGGCCATTGCTTATAAATTTAAAGCGGAACAAGTAAGCACACAATTGGAAGTAATAACTTACCAAGTTGGAAGAACCGGCGCTATAACTCCTGTTGCAAATTTGAAACCAGTTTTATTGGCAGGAACAACCGTTAAACGCGCTTCATTGCACAATGCAGATATAATTGAGAAATTAGATGTACGCATTGGTGATTTTGTTTATGTAGAAAAAGGCGGAGAAATTATTCCTAAAATTGTTGGAGTTGATTTAAGTAAACGTCCAATCAATAGTATAAAGACAATTTACATTCATGAATGTCCTGAATGCGGAACAAAATTAGTTCGTCATGAAGATGAGGCTGCTCATTATTGTCCGAACGAAATGGGATGCGCTCCACAGGTAAAAGGCAAGATGGAACATTTTGTAGCTCGCAAGGGAATGAATATTGATAGCATAGGTGCCGAAACGATTGCACAATTGTACGAAGCAGGTTTAGTAAAGAATATTGCCGATTTATATGATTTAAAAAAAGAACAATTACTTCCGTTGGAAAGAATGGCAGAGAAAAGTGCTGATAATTTAATTGAAGGACTTGAGGCCAGCAAAAAAATTCCATTTGAAAGAGTTTTATTTGCAATTGGTATTCGTCATGTTGGAGAAACCACCGCTAAAAAAATTGCAAAGAAAGTAAAATCAATAAATGTATTATTGAACTCTACCAAAGAAGAATTATTGGCCATAGATGAAGTTGGAGAAATAATTGCAGAAAGCATTGCCGAGCATTTCAGCAACCCTGATAATAAAAAAATAGTTGATCGTTTAATTGCAAGCGGATTGCAATTTGAATTAAGCGAAGAGCAACAGCAAGGCGGAAGTGAAAAATTAAAAGATTTAATTTTTGTAATAAGTGGTGTTTTTGAAAAATATAGTCGCGATCAATACAAAGAAATGATAGAATTAAACGGCGGAAAGAACTCAAGCTCCATCTCCAAAAAAACAAGTTATATTTTAGCAGGTGAAAATATGGGTCCTGAAAAATTAAAGAAGGCTGAAAGTTTAGGCGTTAAATTAATTAATGAGGATGCGTTTTTAGAAATGCTTAAATAAGGATTCTCTCATTTATCTTTAACATTCTTCTCGCCTGGTTAAAACATGTGAATTATGTAAACTTATCCTAAAAACATGTAAATATTTTCGGTACTAACAACACATCTTTGAGTAATAATCAAATTTAAAAACATGAAACATGAAAAATATAGGAATGATATTAATTGGAATTGGAATAATCATGATAGCCTTTACAAGTTTTAATTTTGTAACCGAAGAAAAGGTTCTTGACTTAGGTAAACTTGAAATCAATAAACAAGAGAATCACCCAGTGAGGTGGTCGCCAATACTAGGCGGAGTGCTTCTAGTAGGCGGAATTGTTCTACTAGTGGTTGCAAAAAAACAAAAATAATTTAAATTAAAACCAAAAAAGCCCCTCGTTAAGGGGCTTTTTTTATTTAACAGCAGTGAGAGAGATTATTTGCATGATCTCTGGTCACCCGTGAAATGGATGCCCAAAATCGCTTCGCTATTTTTTGTTTTCTTCCGTCCGATTTTAAATATGCCAAGGCATATTTAACTCGACCGAAATAAAACAAAAATTCCCGCAAAAAGCGGGAATTTGAGCATCATCAAGCGGTGAGAGAGAGATTCGAACTCTCGGTACAGTTTCCCGTACGCATGTTTAGCAAACATGTCCTTTCGGCCACTCAGGCATCTCACCAATTTGTGGAGGGCAAAGATATTTAATTTTTTTAATTGGAGAAAGGTAAAAATCTATATTTTAGGGGCTTTATCCCTCCAAATACATATCAATTAAACCCTCTGGCGCCTTATAAAACAGTTGTTTTTTGGCTTTTAAGACCTTTATAATAAACGCTTCGCTAAAGGGTAATAATATCTCTTTTTCAGCCGAAACAACCCTTAATAATGGGTTCGCTGCATTGCCTTCCAAACCCTGGATCTGTCCTACTTCACCCTTCACCTCATCAATTAATGTAAAGTTTAAAAATTCAAAGTCCTTTTCCGCAATCAGGAATTTATCTTCAGCTAAAATCTCTTTATTTTTTAAGGTATTGGCTGCATTAATATCGTTGATGGTTTCCAGTTTTACTAAAAACCCATTCGTAAACGGTTTTAATTCTTCAATAAAATAAGGCGCCTGCGAACCACCCTGCTCTATAAAAATAACGTCCGGTTTTTTTTTGAAATCGAAATGCGTAAATAAAATTAAATGCCCTTTTAGTCCGTGTGGTTTACTAAAATATCCAATAGGTTTTAAATTCATTTACAATTAAGCGATTGTTGCTTTTACAAAAGCGACAAATAAAGGGTGTGGTTTTTCAACTGTACTTTTATATTCAGGATGAAACTGTACACCGATAAAAAACGGATGCGTATTTAATTCGATTATTTCAACCAAACCGGCATCAGGATTAATTCCAGATAATTTCATTCCAGCATCTTTAAATTTAGTTAAATACTCGTTGTTAAATTCGTAGCGATGGCGATGGCGTTCATTTGTTTCTTTTTTGCCATAAATACTATAAGCTAATGTGTTTTCTTCTAAACGACAAGGGTACGCTCCTAATCGCATAGTGCCGCCCATGTGTGAAATATTTTTCTGTGCTTCTAATAAATCAATTACAGGATTTGATGTAGCAGGATTCATTTCGCGACTGTGCGCGTCTTTTAAACCTAACACATTACGCGCAAATTCAATTACAGCACATTGCATGCCTAAACAAATTCCGAAAAACGGAACATTATTTTCTCGTGCAAATTTAATAGCTTCAATTTTTCCTTCAATACCACGATTACCAAAACCCGGTGCCACTAAAATTCCTTTTAAGTCTTTTAATTTTTCTTTTACGTTATCATCGGTTAAACTTTCGCTATGTATCCAATGCAGTTTTACTTTACAATCGTTTACAGCACCAGCGTGAATAAAAGCTTCTGCAATTGATTTGTATGAATCTTTTAATTCAACATACTTACCTATTAAACCAATATTAACTTCTTGTTTTGGGTTGTGAAACTTATATAAAAACTCTTTCCATTTTTCTAACTTAGGCTCGCCTTCAGCTGTCATTCCTAATTTTTTAAGAACAATTACGTCAAGCTCTTCCTTCTCCATAAAAATAGGAACCTCGTAAATTGTAGAAGCGTCTAACGCTTCAATAACCGCATCCACTTCTACGTTACAGAATAATGCAATTTTACGGCGGATATCACTATTAATAGCATGCTCAGCTCTACAAACTAAAATATCAGGCTGCACTCCATACTCTAATAATAATTTTACTGAATGTTGTGTTGGCTTTGTTTTTAATTCGCCCGAAGTAGATAAATATGGCAGTAATGTTAAGTGAATAACTGTGCAATCATCACCTAATTCCCATTTCAGCTGACGAACAGCCTCGATATATGGTAAGGATTCAATATCACCAACAGTGCCTCCTATTTCAGTAATAACGAATTGATATTGTCCGGTTTTACCTAATAATTTAATTCTGTTTTTTATTTCATCTGTAATATGCGGAATAACCTGAACTGTTTTTCCTAGATACTCGCCGCGACGTTCTTTTTCAATTACCGATTGATAAATTCTTCCAGTAGTAACGTTATTAGCTTGTGAAGTTTTTACATTTAAAAAACGTTCGTAGTGGCCCAAATCCAAATCTGTTTCAGCACCATCATCCGTTACATAACATTCGCCATGTTCGTATGGATTAAGAGTACCGGGATCAACGTTAATATAAGGATCAAGCTTTTGTATCGTTACAGTATAACCACGAGCCTGAAGTAATTTAGCTAAAGATGCTGAGATAATTCCTTTTCCGAGAGACGATGTTACACCGCCGGTAACAAAGATATATTTGGTGTGTTGAGACATACAGTTTTTTAAAAACTGTAAACAAAGGTAAGTAAAACGTGGGCACTGGCAAATTATATCTTGATTCCGATAACTAAGATATCATCAACTTGTTCATATTGACCTTTCCAACCTATATGACTGTTAATAACCTCGGTTTCCTGAGTTTTCATGTCTTTTTTAGATGCCGATTGAAGTAAAGATTTAAAATTCTTAGTCATAAATTTTTTGCCCCCTGAGCCTGATGATGGGTCTCCACCAAACTGGTCGGCATAACCATCGGATGCGATGTAAATACAATCTCCCTTAGTTAATTGTATAGAAAGCTGCATAAAGTCATAATCATCTGGGGTGAAACCAGCAATGGCCACTTTATCGGCTTTATACTCGCTTAATATGCCATTATTTACAAGGTATAATGGACGATTGGCGGAAGCGAAATCGAGATTATTTGTTTTAGTATTTATTCTGATTAAAGCTATGTCCAAACCATCACGTTGTTTAGCCTCATCGTGATGTTGTTTTAGCGCTTTTTTAATTTCAACATTTAGGAACTTTAAAATATCCTTAGGCTGATTCAGTTGTTTCTCGAAAATGGCCTGAATAATTTTATCCATGCTCACAATACTCATTAAAGCACCGGGAACACCATGTCCGGTACAATCGGCAGCCACACAATAAAAATAATCGCCTAATTTATGGAACCAGTAAAAATCGCCACTTACTACATCTTTTGGTAAATAATAAACAAAACTTTCGGGGTACGTTTTCAGTATCTCATTAATATCAGGAAGAAGAGCGGTTTGAATTCCTTTTGCATACTGAATACTATGATCAATTTCCTGTTTCTTTTGAGAGATGATAGCATTTTGCTCTTTTAATAATAGATTAGCAACGTTTTTCTCACGGTTTTGTTTATAAAGCAAATAAGCAATTACAATAATGATTAAGAGGACAACACCTACTCCTAATAAAATAAAATTATTTTGCTTGGCTTTTAATTCCTGAATTTCGTTGGCCTGTGTTAGTTGTTTAATACTCGTTTCCTGTTTTTCTATTTCGTAAGAATTTTTTATATCACTTAAACTGGCGGAAAATAATTGTTTGTTAAGGGTGTCATCCAAGGCATCACTCTTTTTAAAATACTCGTATGCTTTTGCGAGATTTCCTTTTTTCTCGTAGCATTCATTTAATCCCGAATAAACAATTTGTAAAGTGTTTCTGACTTCATTTCTCATCGAAAAAGCGAGCGTTTGTTCATTTAATCGAATGGCCTTATCAACATCACCCAAATTCATTTCATAATTTGCAAGATTAGCCATATTTAAATAGTAAGAAGCGGAGTCATCTGTTTCTTTTAATATCACCATGTATTTTTCGCCATAGAATTTAGCTGATTTATAATCGCCCAATTGTGCCATGAGGTCACCAATGTTTCCGTAAAAAACAGCTGAATTAATTTTTGGAGCGTTAATGCTTTTGTAATAAATAAGCGCTTTATTATAGTAGCAGAGTGCCGAATCAAAATCTTCTTTTTTATTATAGCTTAACAGTTTAGCAGAATAAAATCCACCTAAAGCATTAAATAATCTGGTAATTCCATCAGGATCATGTAGTTTTTCGAAAGTAGTTAGCGATCTGTATAAATAACCAACCTCTTTGTAGTTTTTTTGTTGCAAACAAATTATCCAGCCAATGTTATAAAGCGAATTAGCAATACCTATTTCATCTTTAATTGAATCATTTAATCTATATGCTTTAAAATAATTATCCTGAGATTTAATATAATCCGTATGATACCAATACGCATCTCCCAAACTGTTATAAGATTCTATTTTTCCTTTTAAATAATTAAGTTTTTCTGATAACTCAAGAGCCGCTTTGGAATATTTAATGGCATCCATAAAATTATTTTTATGGGAGATGTATGCAATCTTGTTTAAAATAATAACACGATTGGTGTCGTTATTCGACTTACTTAATCGTTCTTCAAGTTTTTTTCTTTTTTCAAAATATTGTGCAGAGCAAACAGTTGTAAAACTGAAACAAATAAATAAAAGAAACACCTTTATGTTACTGATTGACATTATAAGTTAAAAGTAGTAAAAAAAGTCCCGATAGCTATGGGAAGAAAGAGATTATTTTGATTCAAACGGACGACGATCGTACTGACAACTTTCAGGTAGCTTATTGTAAGCATAGTCATCAGCATAAAATTTCTCATTATCGTAACCTGCTTTAGCTACGGCCTGTAAAACTGTATTAATAGTTACAACAGAAGTGTCTAGTTTTAATTTTAAAAGTTTAGAATTAGAGTCCCAGTTTGCTTCAGAAGTACCCTCAATAGAAGACGCTTTTTCAATAGTGGCCTTGCATATATCATTGTTGCCCCAAACATGCACAGTCATTTCAACAGCCTTCGTTTTATTACCCGTGCAGGCAATCGCAAAAAGAGAGGCGGTAATTATGAAACCTAAAAATAACTTTTTCATGACCATTTAAAGAGCTGCAAATTTATAATTTAATTTTAAGAAATGCTCAATAGTTTTGGGCAAAGTGTACTTTATTTTCTCTTCGGCCTTAACATTATCATGAAATAATATAATACTGCCGTTTTTAACATTTTTGGTCACATTTCTGAGGCAGGTTTCCGGCTTTATCTTCTCATAGTCATAAGATATTACATCCCACATAATTATCTTATATCCTCTCTCTAATAGCTTTCGGTACTGCGACTTTTTTAGCTGCCCGTAAGGCGGCCTGAATAACTTCGAATTGGTAAGCCCTTCGCATTTCTCGGTATTAGCTAAATAGTCAATTGTCTTCGTTTTAAACCCTTTTACATGGTTATAAGTATGGTTTCCTACACTGTGACCTTCTTCTTTAATGCGTTTAAAAATTAATCCGTTTTTTGAAATGTTGTCGCCTACA
>JAYTSW010000096.1:0-8852 GCA_043745425.1 Sphingobacteriaceae bacterium
AATAATTTTAAAATCTTTCGATTTCTTTTTTCTTTATACTCATCGGTAAAGCCAATCAGCATATCTTTTATATTTTCCTCCACACTGTGGTTATCCAAAACATAATAGTCCTGACTCACTAATTTCATATCCGGGTAACCGGGAATTAAATTATACGATGGCCCTAAAACTTTTTGTTTATTGAAAATGATTTCGCCTTCAGTAATATCTTCTAAGCCGTAAACACATTTTACTAGAGTGGTTTTTCCTTCTCCGCTTGGGCCTAACAAAGCCAATACTTCACCGTCGTTAACTTCAAACGATACATTGTTGATGCCAGTAAATGCAGTTTGATTTTTGTAATTAAAGGATATGTTTTTAACCTTAAGCAGAGTTAATTACGAAACAGGTTGAGATAACTTTTTAATTTATAACTTTTGCCATCAAAGCCGGTGGCTTCTAATACATAAAAATAAACTCCCGAATCACAAAGTATGCCTGCCGTAGTGTAGCCATCCCAAAATCCATTTATTGTATTCCAATCATAAACTAAAATACCAAAGCGATTATAAACGCTAACTTTTAAAGAGCTTAAGCCACGCGCCAGAGGTTTAAAAATATCATTAATTCCATCATCATTAGGCGTAAAAAAATTCGGTAAAGTAATTCCTGAAGAATCCGATAAATAGAACTTGTATCGGGCAGTGTCAGAACAACCATTGCCATTTGTAGCAATTAATTGTATCGAATAAGCCCCGCTAGCAGAGTAAGTATCAGAAACATTAGTAGCAGTACTAGTCACTGCTGTTTCACTAAAGCTCCATAAGTAATTTGTTGCATTGATTGAGAAATTGGTTATATCGATTTGATTAGGAAAACCAACAGACGTTAAGCTTGCCGAAAAATTTGCTGTTGGTTTAGTAAGTATAAGAACATTTGCTGAAGCAGTACCTGTTCCAGAAGCATTAGAAACTGTAAGCGATACTGTGTACGCTCCTGCTTGTGAAAATGTAAGACCAAAAGATGGCTGTGAAGTGCTGAAGATATTAGTAACCCCTGTTGAAGGACTTACTGACCACGAAAATGAAGTTGGCGTATTAGTTGTTGCTGAATTTAAAACAACTGATTGTCCGGCACAAAAAGTGCCTGATGATGAAATTATAAAAACGGTAGGAGCTTGGCCGAAACTTAGCAAGCCTGATAATAAAAATGTAAAAGAAAGTAATCTTTTTAGCACATCATAAATTTACTAAAAAATCCAATGTATTTACCCCATCGGCATATTCAGTAATAACAGGCTGTTGTGAATAACCAAAAGGCACACAATCAGGACCATTTCCCACAACGCATTGCAGGTTTTCTTTATTATCGCTTAGATATTGTTTTAGTTCTGTTTCCGAATCAAATTCCTGATAATAAAGCACCGAAACAGGCGAGAATAAGCCTTTATCTTCCTTTATTATCAAAAAATTATTGTCTAAGAATTTATCCAAATTCAACAGATAAATGGCTCTGTTGTAATCGTAATTATTGCCGTATTTCTTATTATCAACGGCAAATTTATAGTCGAATACAGCCTCAAAAACAGGATCAAAAACAAAACCTTTTGGAACTAATAATTTGGAGACATTGCGGCAACCTAATCCAAAATAAAGAAATATATCACGACCTAAATTTCTCAAATCTTCTGTAGTTTCTTTTCCTGTAATAATGGCCACCGAGGTGCGATTTTTGCGAATGATATTTGGATACTTCCCGAAATAATATTGAAAGTGCGTTGCTGTATTATTACTTCCGGTGGCAATCACAGCATCAAAATCAGTGAGCTTGGCGCCGCTGAATTTTATATTTTCTGTAATGGCTGGTTCGTAATGCTCAAGCAGTTTTATAAAAAAGGGCATCAATACATTATCATCCGATGATAGTTTGAGTAAAGCTTTATGTCCGCTTAACAATACGCACATTAAATCGTGAAAGCCAACCATGGGAATATTACCCGCCATAATTATTGCCACTGTTTTTTGTTGTTTAGGCTCGGGTATGCTTTTAGTAAAATCGTTTACAGATTTCTCTTCTAGCATAGATCCGATATTTTTGAGGGCTTCCTCTACAAAATCCTTAATAAACCACCCATTATATATATAAGCGCTTTGAATTAGTTGGTTAAGTCCGTCGTGTAATGATTTCTCAGACCCGTCATAATTACCGTTAAAATGACGTTTAATAAACAAACCGCATTTAACAAAAGCAGCCTTTCTCTGTTCCAAATTCATAATTAGGTCGTATATTTGTATTCTGTTTTAGAAAATGTAAAACTAAGTAAAATGGCTATTAAAATTACAGACGAATGCATTAATTGTGGGGCTTGTGAACCGGAATGTCCGAATAATGCAATATATGAAGGAGGAGCAGAGTGGAGATTTGCCGATGGAACTGGCGTGAAAGGCATGTTTAAGGGAAAAAACTCAGGTTTAGAAGTGGATGCAGAAAACCCTCAAACACCTGTATCAATGGATTTATATTTTATTGTAAGCGATAAATGTACCGAATGTAAAGGTTTTCATGATGAACCTCAATGCGCTGCTGTTTGTCCTGTGGATTGTTGTGTTAAAGATGAAGATAATGTTGAAGGGGAAGAAGAACTTTTAGCAAAAAAAGAATCATTACACTTGTAGTTCGACAATCTCAATATGACTCGATTATAAAAAACTTATGAAAATTAAAATTATTACAATACTATCTGTTTTAGCCTTAGTTGCTTTTTCTTGTAAATCAAAAAAAGCCAGTGGCAATACAACTACTGAAAACGTTTATTTGCCGGGCGATGCGCAATTAAAAGCTATTCAGACAAAATTTGCTGATGCAAGTGCTCAAACCTTAAAAGAAGGTTATGATATTTATGTTGGTGCGTGTACGAATTGTCATGGTAAAAAGAACATGTACAAGCAAAGCGAAGCAGATTGGCAAAATGATGTAAATCGTATGGCGCCAAAAGCAAAAATTACGGATACACAAAAAGATGCACTTTGGAAATACGTATTATCAATGCGTTTAGCTAAAGGAACGCCGGCCAACTAACGCCCAGTATTTATTTTTAAAACGTGTGTCATCCTGAGCTTGCCGAAGGACGACAAAAAACTATTGTGAAAACCTTAACCAATAAACAACATATAAAGGAAACTGTTCTTTTGTCGTTGCCGCTTATAGCAACACAGATTGGTCATGTGTTTACAGGCATGGCCGATAACTATTTTTTGGGACAAATTGGAAAGACTGAATTAGCGGCCGGCGTGTTTTCGAATGGTATTTTTGTTTTATTGTTGGTGTTTTGTATCGGAATGAGTTTTGCTTCAACACCATTAGTATCTACTGCACACGTTAAAGATGATACCGAACGAAAAGCAACATTATTTAAAAATGCTTTAGTGTTGAATATAGTGGTTTCAGTAATTGCTTTTTTGCTATTGTTTTTTTTGAGTCCGTTAATGATTTATTTGCAACAACCGACCGATGTGGTTGAATTAGCAAAACCCTTTTTTAATGTATTGGTATTTTCGATGATACCTGTTTCTTTATTTTTTACCTGTAAGCAATATGCAGAAGGCTTAAGTAATACAAGAGCTGCAATGTATATAAGTATCATTGGTAACTTATTAAACATTGTTTTAAATTATTGTTTAATCTATGGTAAATGTGGCTTGCCTGCCATTGGTTACATGGGGGCGGCGTGGGCCACTTTTATTGCACGTTGTTTTATGGGAATAGCTTTCTTATTATATATTTTTTATAATCCGAAAACAAACGGCATAAAATTATTTTTCAGAAAAGTAAAAGTGGGCGGCGAAGCATTAAAATCATTATGGAAAATCGGAATAAATTCTGGGATGCAATTTACATTTGAGGTGGCTGCATTTGTTATTGCCTTATTTATGGCAGGAAAATTTGGTAAAGAACAAATCGATGCGCATGGAATTGCTATTACATTGGCATCGGGAACATATATGTTTGCAAGCGGTATCAGTAGCGCTTCAACTATTCGCGTGAGTCATTTTGCTGCAGAGAAAAATAAAATTGATTTGAAGAAGGCGGGAAATACCGCAGTAATTTTAGTATTAGCGTGCATGGGTTTCTTTGCCTTAATATTTACAGCATTTAATCGTGTATTGCCAACATTTTTTACAAGCGATCCAGATATCCTTCATTTGACTTCCGAATTGCTAATTATTGCAGCGGTATTTCAATTGTTTGATGGATTACAAGTTACTTCTATTGGAATATTACGTGGGATGGAAGATGTAAAATTTCCTACTTATATTACATTAATTGGCTACTGGATCCTGGCTTTACCTCTTGCTTATGTTTTAGGATTTGTTTGTAAGATGGAAGTGATTGGTATTTGGTGGGCTTTAACGTTCAGTCTTGTGTTTGTTGGATTGATTTTGTATTGGAGATTTTGGAAGCTGACGAAAGGATAATTTGACAATTTGACAATTTGGCAATTCGATAATTTGGCAATGGTTTTGATTATTGTTTTATTACTTTGAAAATTTTGCAGCTTGAATCTTTTGCGCTCAATTTTAAATAATAGATGCCTTCGGATAAAGTTGAAATATCAAGGGAATTGTCTGTTGCATTAACAATCTTTTGAAAAATCAATCTTCCCAAATTATCTACAATTGAAGATGTAAAATTATCGGTAAGATTAGTTAAGTAAATTGTATTGTAAGAAGGATTTGGCATCAAGCCAATTTGACGAATTGAATCGAGAAGTTCAGATCCAATTGTTTGAAATTCATTTACACCGGTAAACACACAATCTGTTAATTGACCATATACAAATCCAATATAACTATGTTTACTATATGTTGTAACATGCGAACTTTTTAGAAGTTGCCCAGTTTTAATATCTACTTTATTAAAAACAACATTCTTTCCTGGATTAGTTATGTTACAATCGCATTGTGAGAAATAAAAGGTATTATTAAAATAATCAATATCCACGTTTTGATTCACATTCCCATTTGCTGGCAGAAATCCAGTCGCATTAATATCTGAAGAAAAAGTAAAAACCGAACCTGTATTAACATTAATGCTGCGCAAAAAAGCTTTATTGCTTATAGAGTCAGTTAATATTGTGTAAAGCAAGGAATCGTTAGGATTGTATTTTAATCCATAACAGGTTTGACCGTTGCTTAAAGACATAATGGTTATTCCAGTTACCTGGGCCGTTTTCAAATCAACACTTACAATTCTGTACAAAGAGTCTAGAAAACAATATTTATTATTTTTTTCATCTATGGTCGGGCTTTTAATGCTTTTTCCACTATAGAAAGGACCAGCAGGACTTAAAATTATAGTATCCTGAATTGGATAGATTTTTGCCAAATTAAAAAAATAAGTGGATGCAGAATAAGTAGCATTCGCAGCATACATTGTTGAATCTCTACAATTGAACGCATAATTGCCCAGGTTGTTTCTTGCCACATTGTAGTAAAAGCCAGTTTTAGGATTAATGGCATAAAGAGTAAAATAATTCACATAAATCAAATTGTGTTGACGGTCGAAAGCGGTGTAATCCACACCACATCCCCAATTGCAGGTAGGGATATTTATAACACTTGATATTAAATTAAAACCGGTATCGTACCTTGCAATTTGAATGCTGGTATAGGTAGTGCCTTGATAAAAGAAATTAATAGTATATAAAATGCTGTCTTTTTGAGAAAAAGATTTATTAAGGAAACAGCTTAGAAATATAAGAAGTAAAATTTTTTTCACTTGGCTCTGTTATAAGTAAGTATAACGAAAATAGTAATTTTTTATTGTTTTGCAAGTTGAATTAAGGAACTCTTACTTAAAACTCTGCATATCGCAAAGCTTTTTATAAATGCCGTTTTTAGCAATGAGTTCGTTGTGATTCCCACGCTCGGCAATTTCGCCGTGCTGTAATACAATTATTTCATCGGCGTTGGCAATAGTGCTTAAACGGTGAGCAATGACAATACTAGTGCGGTTCTGCATTAAATTACTTAAAGCATCCTGAACTAATTTTTCGCTTTCAGTATCTAAAGCTGAGGTTGCTTCATCTAAAATTAATATCGGAGGGTTTTTTAATACAGCACGTGCAATACTTAAACGTTGTCTTTGTCCACCACTTAATTTTCCGCCACGATCGCCAATGTTGGTGTCGTATCCATCGGGTAGAGCAACAATAAAATCGTGAGCGTTTGCAATTTTAGCAGCTTTAATTACATCTTCTTTTGAGGCGTTTGTAATTCCGAAAGCAATGTTATTAAAAACAGTATCATTAAATAAAATACTTTCCTGGGATACCATTCCTATTAATCCACGAAGCTCTTTTATTTTTAAATCTTTTACGTTTGTTGAATCAATTAACAATTCGCCTTCATCCACATCATAAAACCGCGGCACCATATCAGCCAATGTTGTTTTACCACTACCACTTTGTCCCACTAAAGCAATGGTTTTACCTTTTGGAATACTGAGGTTAATATTTTTCAATACATAACCTGAATCGCCTTTTCTGTACGCAAAAGAAACATTTTTAAATTCGATTTGCGAATTGAATTGAGAAACTGAAGTTGCATTTTGTTTTTCAGTAATAATAATTTCAGCATCCAATATTTTATTAACGCGTTCTTCAGAAGCAATACCTTTTTGAATGTTATTATAAGCCTGAGTAATTTGTTTAATAGGCGGCACAATTTGAGAAGCCGCTGCGAAGTAGGTAATAAAAGCCGCCGCGCTTAGAACGCCGTTATTAGCAAAAACCATGTTACAACCAATAAATAAAATAAGCATTAAAACTCCAACTACCACGGTCTCGCTGATAGGGGAAGCCAAATCTGTTTTACGATAAACTTTTACGGATTGATTATAAAAAGATTGATTAACCGTTTCAAATTTTTTCTGAATGTAATTTTCGCCAGTGAAAGCCTTGATTATTTTCAAGCCGCCTAAAGTTTCTTCCATGATATTAAACAAGTTTCCTAGAATTTCTTTACTGCGAATAGAAGAACGCTTAAGACTTTTCCCGATAATTCCTACTGTTAATCCTGCAATTGGTAAAAACAAAAGAACGTAAAGCGTTAAGTAACCACTAATAGAAATCATCATTATTAAGTAGAAAACAATAATCAATGGCTCTCTAAAAATAAGTTCTAAAGTTTGCATGATGCTCCATTCGATTTCCTGAACATCGCTTGTCATACGGCTCATGATATCACCTTTGCGCTCATCGCTATAATACGAAAGCGGGAGATTTAATGATTTTGCAATAAGCTTGTTTCTTAAATCGCGAACCACACCATTTCTGATGGGGGCTAAAAAATACATGGCCAGATAACGAAACAGGTTCTTTAATAAGGTGAGAAAAAATATAGTAAGGCAAATGAATATAACAGCATACGATTTACCAAACATCATAATATAAGATGACATCAATCCGTAAAAGTAATTTTTGAAATAGGTGCCAGTTAATTCAAAATGCGTGGGGGCATTCTTAATGGCATCTGCATAAAATTGAGGATCGGTTTTAAACAACAAATCCATGAAAGGCATCACCAAAGCAATTGAAACTACTGAGAATAACGAAAACAAAACATTGAATCCGATGTTCAACGAAGCATAACTCCAATAACCTTTAATGTATTTCAGTACCGAAAAAAGTTTGCCCATAATAACGTAACGAAGATAACAACAAAATATTACACCCAAGGTGTGCCTTTGGTATTAAATTCTCATTACCTTTATAGTATAAGCCTTTTATAAGCTTTATTAACGGTTAATGGAGAATATCAGTACAGAATTGAAAACAAGTTCGGCTACTAAAAAAAAGCTGGTGATTTTCTGCTCGGCAATTGGAATTGTAATTATTTTGTTCGTTTATTATTACAGATTAAAAATCGAACTTCTGGTAAGCAATCCGAAAGCTTTTTTAGATTTATTTCTTGTCGCTTCGCAATTAAAAAGTTTCACGATATTGTCAACGATGGCTTCGGTTTCTACCTGTGTATTAGCCTTATTTATTGAATTTTTAATATTAGGGTGGGACAAGAGTGCAATTAGAAAAATAGTTGTTAGACCTAATGTTAGTTCGAGAATTGATGCTTTTTGTTTTTTTCTTAGCGTTACACGGCTTTATCAGGCCCTTCAATTATGCGTTTCTCTAGGTATAACATATTTTTTATCTAGTATTTTGATGAAATTTATGAAATTCAATTTAATGGAAAATATTCATATTCCTTGGGTACAGCCCTTATTGTTATTTCTACTTTTAGACCTTAAGCATTATTTAGAACATCGCTTTTTGCATACCAGAAAGCTCTGGGAAATCCATTCGTATCATCATTCTGCTTCTGAATTCACGCTTTTCACAAATGCAAGAGGACATTTATTTGAAGCATCGGTTACTTCATTTTTCACTGCTGTGTTTTTTGCAATTATGGGAGCTCCTTTACATGAAATAATTTATGTTTACGCGTTTCGAGAAGTGTACGCTTATCTCATACACTCGGATATAAATAATAAATTTGGATGGATTGGACGATGGATTTTGATTAGTCCTCCTGCGCATAAATTGCATCACAGTATTGATAAGAATGATTACGGAAGAAACTTTGGCACTTTTTTTATTTGGTGGGATAAACTGTTCGGTACCTATAAAGAACCGTCGGAGCCCATTAAAATCGGACTTACCGGTGATATTTATAATCAAATGAATTATTTTAAAGGGCAATGGACGGTGATTAAGCGATGGATTAATTCGCTGTAGTTCGCTTCTTTTTGCTTAATTTTGTATTATGGAAAGCGTAAGGCAGCAAAAAGTAAATAAACTGGTTCAAAAAGAATTA
>JAYTSW010000097.1:0-8849 GCA_043745425.1 Sphingobacteriaceae bacterium
ATTAAAAAAGTAGCTTCTGATGGTATGAAAGAATTTTACAAAGAATTACAAAATGTAAAGCTCTGATAAAATTTATCTCTTCTATTTAAAAATCCCTAACGCTTCTAATTCTTCAAGATATACACGGCGACCGTTATAGATTGCAGTTACAAACGCATCGGTTTGTCCGGCGGCAATTACTTTTTTATTGTGTTCAAAGGCTTTAGTTAAAGTCATAAATGCGCCACCGATAGTTATCCTTGTGATTCCATCTTCGAGTAATAAATGCTCAATTTTCCCATAATTTTTTAAGTGTGGGTATTTATAATTTTTTGGAAATTTATAAGCGGCCACTTGCACTCGGAATTCTAAACCAGAAGAAACAATATCTCCATATTTCTCAGCATACTTTTGAACTTTAGCCTGCATTGGAGTTTTAGGCACAAAATCATCTTTTTTCGGTTCAACATTTGGTGTAACTGCAGCAACAGTAGGTGTTACAACCGGCTTAGCTGTATCAGGTGCAGTGTTAAATTCTACATTAAATTCTTTTTCTGTAAAATCTGTAATGGCACTTGCATCAATATCTAAAGTGCGTGCCGGAAAATCTTTATAAGTATATGTTAATTTAAAAATAGCGCCAGCAGGAAGTGTCACTAAATAATTACCTGTTGTTCCATTCGATTTTGTTTCAGTAAATTTTTTATTGTTTTTAGATGTAACAACCACTTCAATGTTCCCTTCTACCGGTTGATTGTTTAAAGTAATTTTTCCCCTCACTAAATAAGTAAGTGGTTTTTTGCCAATATAACCCGGATCAACTAAATAAATATCTTTTAAACCTGAGCCACCTTTTTTTCCGCTGGCGTAATAGCCTGTTTTACCATTGGCAGATAATACATAATAAATATCATCATCGGGTGTATTGATAGGATAACCCACATTCACCGCATTTTTAAAAGTAGAGTCAATAGGGTTCATAACCGCCTGAAAAATATCATAGCCTCCCATACTGTTTTTGTCTTTTGAACTATAAAATAAAGTGATACCATCGGGGTGAATAAAAGGAGCATCATCATCTAAAGTTGTATTAATAGAATCACCAAGGTTGATTACATTACCCCAAGTGCTATCAGCTGCTAAAGTTGCACGGTAAATATCACGACCACCATACCCACCTGCGCGCTCACTTGAGAAATAAAGGGTTTTTCCATCTGAAGTTAAAGAACAACTTCCTTCCCAGGAATAAGAGTTTACTTGTCCTTTTAATTTCACAGGCACTGTCCACGTAGTATCATGTAAAAAGCTTCCGTAAATGTCACCATGATCATCGCCGTTATCACGATAAACAAAAAGTTGTTGCCCATCCGGACTAATAGCAATAGCAGCATCATGAACTTTAGTGTTAATGGTTGAAATGCCACGAGGTTTGGTCCATTGGTCGTTTACTTTTACCGATTGAAAAACATCTTCGTAATAATCTCCGTAAGGGAAAGGTTGCTGCATTTTATCTTGGCGACCACCTGTGCTTTCTTTACCAACGTAAGTAAAAATCATCACCGATTCGTCGGCTGAAACTACCGGAACGTACTCTTCATATTCACTATTTAAAACACTTCCTGCATTGGTGATTTTTGCATTGGTTGGTTTAGAATATAAATCTTTTGCGTTAATGATGTATTTTTTTAATTGTTGTGCTAAAATTTTTTCTTCAGGGAAAGTGCGTTTGTTGGCAAGGCATTGGTCAATCATTAGTAATGCCTCATCAAATTTGTAATTATAGTGATAGGCGCGAGCCATGTCGTATTCAATACTTTCTGCTTTTTTATTTTTAGCATAGATTTCAGTTAAATAAGTTAGAGCGTCTTCATGTTTATCGCTTCTGGATAAGCAACAACGGCCATATACAAATTTCAGAAAATCTTCTTTTGGATGTGATTTAAAAAGGTTTTCGTAAATAGGCAAAGCTGCTTTGAAATCTTTCTCGTCGTACATGATTAATGCTTTTTGCATCGAATCTTGCTCGGTTTTTCTCCATTTTTTGGTATTAGTTACTTGTGAAAAAAACGCAGCGGTGAAAATGCAAAACAATATGGCTAATTTATATTTCATTGGAAATACGTATTTAAAAAATTCTTAATTAATGTAATTGTTTACTAATATATACATAATTTTTTAGTTTCTGAAAACTTAAAAAATGAACTTTTTTTAGTTTATTCAATAACTTTTTTTTAGAGGAAAATTTGACGGAATTTAGTCTTAAAACTAATCAGTTTTGATTATTTTAAATGTCTGAGAAAAATCGAGGCCGCTTAGCTTGATAAAGTAGAAGCCAGTGACAAATGCACTGATGTCTAATTTTTGACCTCTATCTCTAAGTTCTGTTTCGTATACCACATTTCCAAGAGCGTCAACTATCTTTAAATTGGGGTGTTTTAATTCATCTGTAATGTCAATGTTTACAATAGAATTAGTAAGGGTAGGGAATACCGAAGCGTAATTGCGGCTATGAATTAAGGGTTCATTTATTCCCACTATTTTTTGTGAGCCCAATATTGTACTATCCATCTTAACGAGAAAAACATCAGTTAAATTTGCGCCAAAACCATCAGTATAACCAACAGCAATAAAGCCTTTATCTTTTGTTTTAGAAATGTCATATAAAATTTCATCAGAAATACCGCCATAGGTATTGCAGTACAAATAAGACGGTCCGCCAAATATACAAATAGTGGGCTCTAATTTAAAACCTGAGGGAGAATTAAATCCTCTCTCAATATAAATGAAATCAGTATTTTTTGAATTCACAACAGTTGTAAATTGCTGATCTTTCTGATTGTGTTTTGAAAAAGCATTATGATAATTGTAGACGCCATTTTTGTCAACGTTAAGATAATAAGACCAACTTGAGTCTACGGCTGTACTATCAATACCGCCACACATCAAAAAATCTTTCGTAGTCGACTCAATTATTTTATTTACAAATTGCCTTTTGCCACTCAGGCCATACTTATAGGCAAATAATGAGTCTCCACCTTTACCTGTTTTCACAAGCCATGCATCACCTTTTACATCTCCCATGCTTTTTGTTGTTCCTCCAAAAGCATATTGATTATCATAGGTTAAAGTAAAAGATTTGAATTCGTCATCTTCCGGACCACCATAAGTTTTTTGCCACTGGAAATTTCCGTTTAAATCGGTTTTTACAATGTATCCATCCATCTTGCCATAGCCAAAACTATAAGTGCTTCCTGCAATTATTAAACTATCTCCTCCCGAAGTAGCTTTCACGCAATATCCAAAATCCCAATCTAAACCACCAAATGATTTTTGCCAGATTAAAGCACCCAACTTATCTGTTCTCACAACAAACATATCGTAACCTCCGGCTCCATACGAATTTGTATAACCCGCAATAACAAATCCGGAGTCAGGTAACTGAATGATGGATCTTCCTATATCATTATTAAAACCGCCATACGATTTTTCCCAACGTACCCAACCCATACTGTCCACTAAAGCTAAATATACATCGGTATTACCATTTCCAAAACTTCCGGTTGAACCCGTAACGGCGTACTGCCCATTTAAAGTTTGCACAACACCGTAACCAATATCATGACCATAACCGCCAAAGCGAGTATAAAATTTTTTGGGTGCTTGAGCGTTAGCTATCGCTACAAGTGAAATAAGAAATAATAAGAAATAATTTTTCATTCTAATTGAGTATGGTTACTACTGTCATTCTTTTTTTTACCACAAAGGTCACAAAGTTTTTCACAAAGGTCACAAAGAACCATTGATTACTCTCTTAATGCCAGAATTGAGTAAAACAACATTAAAGTTTATTAATAATCCAAGTTTATAATTACCAAGTTTTTGATACGTCAAAGTCTGAGTTAAGTGAACATCATTTAAAGCCTCAACACTTTTAATTTCAATTACTAATTTTTTCTCGACCAACAAATCAATCCTATAACCGCAATCTAACTTAACCTCTTCAAAAATTAAAGGCATTGGCTTCTCTTTTTCAACAAATAATTCTGCCTTCCCAATTTTGTAATACAAACATTCTTTATACGCACTTTCCAGTAAACCAGGCCCCAAGGCTTTATGCACTTCAATTGCAAGACCTATTACCTTATTCGCTATTTCATTTTCTGTCATGTTTTACTTAGTGCCCTTTGTGTTTATTTTCTTTGTGTTCTTTGTGGTTAAATTATACACGTTATTTTTATCTAAATTTTTTGGCCAGACTAAAATAAATACCTTGACCATAAGTTTGTTTTGGTAATATATACCCTTGCAAACTATTACTGCCTAATTTAAAAAACCAATTCTTGTTATTGTAAACTAATGCTAATCCTGTATTTAACCGTGTGTATCCGCCGTAACCTACATGTAAACTTATTGTAAAGCGGTTGGCTATTTTGTACTCAGGCTCGATAAAAATATAGGGCTTGTAATTGGCATGAAAAATAAACCTGAAACCTGTATTTAAAGCGAACATTCTGCTAAAATAAATTTTATTGATAATAATTAAATTAGTAGGGATATTGGTGTTAAATGCTTCTTGCCTCGCATTGGTTGCTTTACGGATAACACTATCTGTATTTACTTTTTGTAAAGTAGAATCTTTTAAGTCTAAAATGTTATTAATATGATAACCATCAAATTTTAAAACAGAATCGCTGCTATATTGCATGCTTTTTTCCGACCAATGTATAAAACCAATATTATTGGCGTTTACTGTTAAAACACTTTGTCTTCCCACTTTGCTTTTATATGGTGTTTCAAAAAATATGTCAGCACTCGCGCCAATGCCATTAAACGACCATAGATTTTTTTTCTTACCAGTATCACTCAAGGCCATGTTAAAATTAGAATTGAAAATTAATTCAGTACCATCAGCGTTTGTATAAAGTGATGAATTTTTATTGGCTTTGATATAAAATAATTGTTCACCTTTTAGGAAGGAGACCGAGATTCCGATTTTTGCAGTTGAATCTACTTGATGCATTATTATTCCAACTTTCACTTCCTGAAAACGCAAGGCGTTAATGTTCGTGCCACTGAAATTTGCAGTTTTATCCAAAAAAGGTTTATTGCCGTAAAGAACCAATTGATAAAAATCTTTTGTGTAAGTAGCATTTAAAATTTCCTGATTTTTAAAACCAAGTAAAAAATCATACTTCGGATTTTTTCCTATAAATAGGCTAATATCATAATTAAGGTTTATTCCCAATTGATTATAACCACGCATCTTATTTAGAGCGGCATCTTTCATTTTTGTATCAATGTGGCCACCAAATAAAAATTTATTCATCATAGCGTTTTGCATACCGTTTGAGCCTGCGTCAAAATCTGCATTTAATGAAACGCTTCGTCCTGTATTTTCGTAATTAAGGAATTCGCTGTTGTATTGTGGTTTTGCTACTTTGGTAAACAGACAAAGCAAAAGAAATATAAAATAATTGAACCTAAACATATTTATTTTTTCTTGGCTTTGTAATTAACATCCAAACTCAAAACTAAATCGAGATCATAAGTGTCTAATAGTTTAATATCAGGCGGCTGTGGTGGTAAATTAAATTGTGAAACAAATTTTATGAATTTGCATTTTTTTAAATTTTGTAATTTGCTTGACGTTAATGGTATTTTAAGTTTAGTGTAAGTTGTTGAGACGACTATGTTATTTAAATCAACAGTTCCTTCTTTAATAATGTTACCTGGAATATTAAACAGAGAATCAATTACTAATTTCTGTTCATCTAAAATATAGCCCTGCAATACTGCGTTAAATGGAAATCCATTGGTGCATTGCAAAACAATATCTCCGTAATTAATATTATCAATCTGCTTTACCGCAGTTAAATCAATGGTGCTGTTAGATACAAGTCTGAAATAATCTGCTCTTATTTGTAATGGCATATCTACATCAACATAAATATTGATGCCCGTATTTAAAAAAGCAAAGTCGTTTGATGCAGAAATATTTCCAAAGGGGTTCACGGCAATTTTACCCTTATACGTTAAGTAATCTGGTAAATTTTCTAAAAACGGTTTAAGGTTAGAATTTGATGTATTAACCGAAATTGTTTTTACAGACGGGAAAACAGGATTAGAAAAACTTGTGGTTTTGCCTGCTCTGTTAATATTAATATTCGATAAACCTGATGCGTTAAGCGTTACTGCTGTACTGCTAAGTGAATTTACCGATTTAATATTGCTGAGTTGAGCATTAATATCAACACCAAATTCATTTACAATTTTAAAATTGATGGAGGCAGAGTTGATTTGAAAATTACTTATCTGTAAATTATTACTGATGTTTAGCCCAACTGAATCATATGGCAAATCAATATTTTGCTGACCAAAATAACCTTCTACATAATAAGGAATTAAATCTTTATAAGAAATTTGCGTATTTACTCCTTGTCCTGCCCGAATCGTGTCGGCTTGCGCTGTGGTTGGAACTTTAACATCAATGGTTTGCACCAAGGTGTTTATTTTATTTCCGCTAAGTCCACCCAGTTTAACGGAATAGCCCCCAATATCGTAAAACTTAATACTGTTATTAGTGCCGGGATAAACCATTTCGTTAATTGTAAACGGCAACCCGTATTTAGTTGTATAAGGAAGAACTAAACTAAATAGAAGCGGTTGTGAATACGAGTTACTGTAAACTATTTTTAGCTGACCGTTATTAATAACAACTGTTCTTAATTCAACACCATTATTTATATTAAAATTTATTTCTTGTGTTTGAGGAAACCCTGGTATGCTGTTACCAGGTGGAAGATAAAGTTTCGACGAAGGTGGCATCAAAAATGAGTAATTCAAAACAGTATCCGGTAATTGAACTAAAGAATCTAACTTAAAGCCGGCAATTTTTTTAGAGAAAGCTAAGTGTAATAAACCAGTCGGGTCGGACTGAAATAAATTATTGCTAAAAAAATTCTTGATATTTAATTTGCTTCGAGCGATAGGCGCTTCAATATCTAAATCCCAATCCGTTTCAAACGATTTACGGCATGAAACAAGAGCAACAATAATGAATATGAAAAGGCCTATTTTGTGAATGAAGCGCATACTACAAATATAACGAATTTTTTAGGCTAAAGGTTGGGTGCGCAGCTCATTAAAAGAGTATAAATGGAGCTTCATGTTAATTTATGAGCATTTTGTCAAATACTTTAAAAAAGGACTTAATTATGACTAAATTTATATTGTGAAAAAATTACTATTTATTTTAGCTTTTATCCTTAATGTGACTTTTATTAAGTCGCAAGCCTTAAATTATTATTTCGGAAATTTACATTCGCACACTGCTTATTCAGATGGTAATAAGGATGCTGCAACAAGTGGCGTTTCAACACCTTCGGCAAGTTATGCTTATGCAAAACTCTCTCAGAATTTCGATTTTTTGGGAATATCAGAACATAATCATTATTCTTCTGCAAATAACCCGGGTATGACCTTAGCGTTATATGCCCCTGGTTTATCACAGGCTACCGCAGCAACAACATCAACTTTTTTGGCTTTATATGGAATGGAATGGGGTGTCAGTACAGCAACTTATTCTGGTCACGTAGTTATTTACGGTTTTAATCAATTAATTGGTTGGGAAACCATTAGCTCATCTCCAAATTACAATATTTATAATGCTAAATTGAATTACGATAGTTTATTCATTAAAATTAAAAATAACCCTAATGCGTTTTGTACTCTCGCGCATCCATCAAGTGCAGATTACGGTAATCTATCAAACATTAGTTACAGCTCTAAGTATGATTCGGCAATTGTAGGAACTATTTTTAGAAATGGTCCGGCGTTTAGTACTTCAACAACTTATACTGATTTTGCGGCTAGTGATTATGCTTGGTATTATAAAAAAATGCTCTCGAAGGGATATCATTTAGGTATTACTTATGATGGCGATAATCATTATACAACATTTGGAAGAGCAAATGCCGGACGATTGGTAATTATGGCGCCTTCCTTAACATCGGCAAATTTATACACAGCAATGCAAAAAATGCACTTTTATGCAAGTGATGATTGGAATTGCAAAGTGGATTTTAAAATTAATTCGAGTATAATGGGAGATTCTACTTCTGGTTTGGTTCGTCCCACAATTAATGTAACGCATAATGATGTTGATGGCGAATTGGCGGATAGTATTAAAATTTGGTCGGGTGTTGAAGGAAGTGGTTTTTATCCAACAGTATTAAATGTGGTTAAATCTTCAAACACTGCATCGTATACTGATAATGCGATGTTGGCTGGAACAAATAAATATTATTTTACTGAAATTGTGCAGGCGGATGGCGACAGAATTTTCGGTTCACCAATATGGTATCGTTTAAGTAATGCAGCAGGAATTAAAGAATACAAAAATGATTTTGTGTTTTTAATGTTCCCCAACCCGGTTTCGTCAACATTATATTTAAGCACCGATTTAAAAGATGATTATACAGTGGAAATTGCAGATATAAGTGGAAAAATAATTCACAGCGAAAAATTTAATTCCACTAACGTAAAAATTTCGACTGACAAATTTGCTTCCGGTTTTTACACTGTGAAAATCTCTGACGGTAAATTTATTCAGACTAAAAAACTGGTTATTGAATAGAATTCAAGACTTTCTCTAATTGCCCTAACATCTCGTCTGTAAAATCTAAATGCGTTACAAAGCGAACTGTTTGTTTGCCAAATGCTGCCATTTTAATATTTTTCTCAGCTAATTTTCTCTCAAAATCCAGACTGCTTATTTTAGGATTAATATCAAAAATTAAAATATTTGTATCTACAGGTAAAATAGAATCTAGGTAAGGTAATTGCTTTAATATTTTTTCTATTTCTTTTGC
>JAYTSW010000098.1:0-8847 GCA_043745425.1 Sphingobacteriaceae bacterium
GCACCTATATGCATATTCGCCACGATTGGGTTTTACTCGTCCATGAAATGGCTGCCCACAGTTCCCGCAGGTTAAAATGTTTTTTAAATGATAAAAATATTTATCTTCTTTTTTCCAGCTGATTGAATTAGCAATTCTTCGTTGATTAATTTTTTCAAATGTTTCTTTAGAAATTAACGGCTCAAGCTTAACAAAATCAAATGAATCTTTCCCAACTTTAAAACGCCTCCTCCCGTAATACAATTCGCTTTTTAGCATTGTATTTATTGTTCCTGGGTTCCAGTGATTGGTTAGCTTATGAGTTGTTTTTTTTCTGTTGGCGCTACCAGTATTTAATTTGTAACCATTTTTGTAAATCTTAGATGTTTTTGTTGGGATAAAATTTTTATTCAACCAGTTAGCAATTTGATTTGTGCCAAACCCTTTATTTAGATACATATCAACAATTTTAAGAAACACTTCTTTTTCCTCCTCATCTACAATCAGAACTTTGTCTAAATCTTTTTTGTAACCGTAAGGCGGAATGCCTTTTAAATAGCGACCCTTTTTATTACCACTAACATAACCTAATTGAAACCTTGCTTTTCTTAAACTTGATTCGTAGGTTTCGAGTGCTTGCAAAATATTAAAAGTCAAAACATCTTCAACCTTATTGAAGTCGTAATCTTTGGAGTGAGTATAAACAAAAACATCTGCCTTTCGGAATTCTTCGGAAAGAATTGCCTTTGTGAGATTGTTCCTTGACAACCGAGATGAATCCCAAACGTAGAGATTTTTCACCTTACCTTCTTTAATTAGATTTAAAAGCTTAACAAGTTCAGGACGATTATCAAAATTATCATAGGATGCGCTTTCACCCGCCTCTTCGTATATTTTAGGTGTCATGCCAAGTTCGTTCGCTTGTTGTATTCCCAATTCTTTTTGTCGGGGCAAACTCAAGTCTTTAAGTTTTTGCTCATCAGTTGAAACTCGAATGTAGATGTATAGTATTTCTTTTTCCATTTTATTTCTGTATTTAATTTAAGAGTAAAAGGCCGGTTAATCCCGGCCTTTCATTTGTAATTATAACTACTTGTATTGATTGCAAAAAAGTCGCATGATAAAAACATAAGCGCTGTAGTACAATACTTTCAAGAAACTTACATCTCCAGACGTAGTTTCGCTACTTCCGGCACATCATTACCGGTAGCGCCGAAGTACACAAAAGCCAGCCGGGCCCCCTCCATTGTTCTTTGTGCTATGAACCCGCCGTGCATGTTTCTTCCGTTTTCGCGCATAGGTATTGGAGCAATAACAGCTGCCAAATGCAGGCTTTTTTGAGCGAAAAGTTTTTCCAACGATTCTTTGGCCCTTGATTTTAGCTCTTTTACTGTAAGGTACTTTTCTTTACCCTCAGATATACCTTTCCGGCTATACTTTTTAAATTCAGAAATTCGATTTGCAAAATCAAATCTCGAAACAGCAGAAGTAATTACTGAAGGAATATCCAAAATTGCATCGCCAATTTCGTAGGTACCTTCACCGTCCAAAGTGCTAAATTCAAACCCTAACATAGCGGGAGCACCAAATACAAGTATCGGTGTCAGTTGTGCTCCCGCTACGGCTCCTAAAACAATCTTGCGGAGAATTTCGTCTGTGGCATCTACCCACTGCTCGCCATTATGGAACTCAACCTCGTGTTCATTAAGTTGCCAGATTTCGTTCGAGCAATCCATAGCATTTATAGCGTCACAGATTTCTTGTGATATTCCTGATGCTTTGCTTTTAGCATCAGTTCCTTTTATCACCTCGTTTGTTACGGGTGGTGATGATTCCGTCTGGTTGTCGGCTCCGCCTAAACCAATCTGACTTTGCAACAGTTGCATGTCAGTTTGTTTTTCTTTGTTTTTCATATTTTTAATTTTACAGGATAATCCGGTTATTTCTATAGATTCTTTTTCGCTCAGCCAATCACCGAAAGCCGCTTGGCACACTAAATTTTAAGCCAGTGTGCCTCCTGTGCCGTCGGGCTTTTATGACTTATAAGCCCGTTATAAGATCGTTTAAATACGAAAGATCTTCTTCGGGTGGCGTTGTTTTAGCTACAGCTGTAGTAGTTATGCCGAAATCTTCGGGATTGAAAACTGGACTAACGGTTGCTGGTATATCTCTTAGCGGTTGATTGCCACTTGTTTTGATAATGTAGTAGCCTCTAACTTGTTTTCCACCCATCCATTTGCGTCCGCGGGGATAGCTTAACGCGGATAATGATTTTACCAATTCATACTTGTTCAAACGTATCGGGTTCAGGTTTTCTTTTCCTTCGTAACCAACAGCAATGGTTGTTTCTTGGTGCAGGTAGTCCAGTATCTGATGAACCGTCATGAAATCATGTGGATGTTTCACAGGATCGCCTGGTTGTGAATGAAAAAGTAAAGCATCCCTTTCTGCGGTGGCTACTTCGTAATCCTTATTAATTTCGTTGCGTTTGCTCTTCTCTTTTTCGGTTAAATCGTAGTTATATCCCTGTTTGTACACTCAAACTCATTTAATCTTTTGACTTTTTTTCTTTTTCTAAGTTGGGGTTCTTCGTTCTCATCATCGTTTGGTTCATCTTCAAAGTCTTCATCTTCTGGTAGACCTTGTCCATCTTGTGTGTATTTCTCAAGTATGAATTTTACAAAGTCAGTTTGTAGGTGTCTTCTTCTCATATAATAATTGTTTTTTTGATCTGATTCGACTCAGATAATATTATATATCAAATTCCAAAATTGTTTTTTAGAACATTCCGATTTTTAGGAATATAACATTTACAAATAAATCTTATGGGAAATTTTAAAAAGATAAAACTCACAATAGAGTCAACTGGGTATATGTATACTACTGATGAATCTAATATTGATGGTTGGGAAGAAGGAATTACAAACGAAAATGAATTCAATGTTGTTAAAGTTGAGGTCGTGGAGGAATACAATCTTTCACCTCATTACATAGTTTACATTAATTCAAATGAGTTCATTGAGGAGTTGGAAGTGGAAATTGAAAAAGAAATTCTTAGTCAGAGTAGAGATGAAAAAATTTGTATAATACTTAAAAACTAATGTATATATTTGTATATACATTTATATACAAATTCTTCGTTCTTGAATTTTTCTGAAGTAATAATTAGTGATGATTCTAATATCATAGAAAGTCTGATTTTAATCTTTCTTTACCTGACTACCATTCTTCCTACTGACCTGTTGAAATTACTTAAATATTTGATTTATAAGTATTTAAGCAGTATGAATCCTTGTCCATGCGGTTACTACAATCACCCCGAAAAAGATTGCGTTTGTGCGCCTGGCATTGTACAAAAGTATTTAACCAAAATATCGGGGCCATTATTAGACCGTATTGATTTGCATGTTGAAGTAACGCCTGTTCCTTTTAGTGAATTAAGCAAAGAACAAAGTTCAGAAAACAGTTCCACTATTCGCGAGCGAGTTATTGCAGCACGCGAATTACAAACGAAGCGTTTTGCAGGATTACCAGGCATGTATAATAACGCTCAAATGTATACTAAAGAGTTAAAAACATTTTGTAACCTCAGCGAAGCAGGAAACACTTTACTAAAAAACGCCATGGAGAAACTAGGTTTATCAGCGCGTGCCTATGATAGAATTTTAAAAGTGGGAAGAACCATTGCTGATTTAGATAATTCGAAAGATATTTTACCTAATCATATTGCTGAAGCAATCCAATACCGCAGTTTAGATCGTGATGGCTGGGCGGGCTAAATACTAAATTTTAGATTTAGTATAATATTTTGTTTCTTCGTAAAACTAAACCCTAAACGTTTATATTTGTTATACATTAACCGCAGTATTAAAAACAGATTTTTTTGCGAAAGATACTTTCATATAGCTTACTCTTCTTCCCCTTTTTGGTTTTTAGTCAAGCCTATACCAAAAATTCTTTTCTTAAATCGTTTAATCAGGCCGATATTAAGCAAAGGGTTATTCTTACTTCCAAATTAAGTTCTGAGCAACTCGAAGAAGTTTATCCCGCTATTAAAGACACTCTTGTTACCATCAAACAAAAAGTATATTACAAAACTGTAAGCAACGAAGCCAAGTTTCTATTCGACGTTATTGACGCGCGTGTTGAAACGAATAATCACCAATACCATAAAGCCATTTTTGTTTTGGAAAACGGATTGCGTTTTCATGCGCAAAATTTAGATGACAGCTTAACTGTTTTGAAAATGCTTTCGCCTTCATACATGAAACTTCGTAATTACAACAAGGCTTTTGAAATTCAGGAAATATTAGAGCGATTAAAGCCACGCATGCCAGCCGACCAGCGCGCAGCATTTGTCACCAACAAGAGTTCTATTTATTTGCAACTCGGCCTTTATACCGAATCGGTTCGTGAATTAAGAAAGGAATTTTTTCAAAAGCCTGAAGCTAGCCAAAAAGACACAACTGTAATAGGAAATTTTTATAACGACATGGGGGTGCATTTTAACCGTGCCAATAGTTTAGATAGCGCCGTTTTTTACTTTAATAAAGCAAAGAGCTATGTGGATGCAAAAGGAAAATACGACACTAATAAAACCTATTACGACTTTTTTAGTGGTTTAATTGATGGAAACATTGCTTCGGCACTTGCCAAACGGAAAAAATACAGAGAAGCAATTCCTCCTCTTAAAAAAGATATTTATTACAGTTTAAAAGCAAAAAATTTATTAAGCGCATCTAACAGTTATAATTTAATTGCTGAATGCTATTTGGAAATAAAGGAGTATAAGCTCGCTCGTAAATACATTGACAGCTGTAAGCCCTTGATTGCAGAAATAGAAGAGCTCTCGCCGACATTAAGCAATATGTTAGTTGAGGCTAAGTATTATAAATACACGGGCAACCTCAACAAAGCAGCAGAGTTTTACGATAGATACATTCATTATAAAGATTCGATTACTAAAACCGACAACGAAAATAAATTAATAAACCAACAAGTGTCCTTTGAGTTGTATCAAAAAGAAGGTTTGTTAACTGAGAAAGAAAAAATAATTCAGAAAAATAAATTATTAAGCGAGCATCAGAAAACACAACGCTCTTATTTATTGCTTGGCATTGTTGTTTTAGGTTTTGTGATTTTGTTGTTGGTAATAAATACACAAATGAATAAACGTCGTCAGGCCGAGTTATTTATTAAGAACAAACACATTTTACAGCAAAAAACAGCAATAGAAAACGCTTTAAAAGAAAAAGAATTTTTAATAAAAGAAATTCATCACCGTGTAAAAAATAATTTACAAATTATTTCAAGCATGTTAAATCTGCAGGCAGAAACCATTGATAATGCCGCCGCTAAAGAGGTGTTGCAAGAAAGTCGCTTGCGAATTAATTCGATGGCGTTAATTCATCAACTCCTTTACAGCAAAAACAACATGTTGAATGTTTCTATTTCTGATTACTTAAGTACTTTATTGTTGCAGATAGAAAAATCATACAGTTCGGTTTCATCAACTATAGTTACCAGTTTAAAGTGCGACACTATTAATATTGATTTAGACACCGCTATTCCTCTTGGCTTAATTGTAAATGAATTGGTAACCAATTCTTATAAACACGCTTTTAAGAATTCAGATTCAGGAACCATTTCTGTTGTGTTTAGTAAAAACGAATCAACCAACACTTATACTTTAAGTGTGCGTGATAACGGTAAGGGATTTGATGCCACAAAATTAAAAACACATAGTTTAGGCATGGAATTAATTCAAATGCTCGCCGAGCAACTAAATAGTAAAATGGTGTTTACAAACGATAATGGGACGCAGGCGGAAATACATTTTTCTGCTTAGTTACCTTGATAATTCCCAGCGCCTCCATCCATTCGCTTAAGATTAATCAGTTTTGGAGCTTTAAAAATCATCGGAAACTTCTCTACCTTAACTGAACTACTGTCGAGTCCAAACGCCCTTGCCTCACTTAAACTAAATTGTTTTATGAAAAAATAAGCGTTTAAAATAAGTTTTTCGAAAACCGGAATTTCATTATCGTATGATAAATATTTTTCTACAACAACAAATTTAAAATCACCGCTGATGTTATTTTTGTTTAATGAATCGTAACGACTTCGAATATCCACCTCTTTGTTCTCTACTAAATCTTCAACTACTTTTCTAAACATTAAGTTAATGCGTGGGGCTACCCTAAATCCTAATTTAAAATCAACACGAATGATATCGTCTTCCGCAATGTGATTTACTTTATAATCCATTCGGTAGGGCTCATCCACCACATCTACGTGCACAAACCAATAAATATCAGCGCGCTTCGGTCGGCGTTGTAAAATCGAATGAATTATTTTATGGTCAATTTCTTCCGCATTATTTACTGAAGTTAAATACACTAAGTGGGTCGCGTATTTGGGAATAGATTCATCACGACTTAAATCAATAATAAATTGTTGGTAATCTACTAACTTCACTACATCTGTATAACGTTGCCCAATTTTTTTTGCAGTATACCAAATGCTCATTACTAAAATTAATCCAGATGCAATTAATAAAGTGATCCAACCGCCATTGGCAAATTTACTTAGGTTGGCATATAAAAATGCCAATTCAATAATTACATAAACAGAAATAACTACTACAATGAAAATAACATTATATCTTTTTAAGTGCATGTAAAAATTCAACAAGGTTGTTGTCATTAACATACAAAGCACAATGGCCAGACCGTAAGCCGCGCCCATATTAGATGATTCTCTGAAATAAAGCGTGATGCCAATACACCCAGCTAAAAGCAACCAGTTAATTGAAGGAATATATAATTGTCCTTTTAATTCTGAAGGATATTTTACTCTAACCTTTGGCCATAAATTTAAACGCATAGCCTCATTTATTAATGTAAACGAGCCGCTTATTAAAGCTTGCGATGCAATTACCGCAGCGCTTGTAGCAATAATAATTCCTGCAATTAAAAAGCCTTGTGGCATAATTAAGAAAAAAGGGTTTGCACCTGCGCCCAAATCAGATAATTTTTCGCCTTGATGAGCAATTAACCAAGCGCCTTGTCCAAAATAATTAATAACCAACATGGTTTTTACAAATATCCATGTTAATCGGATATTTTTTTTCCCGCAGTGCCCTAAATCAGAATATAAGGCTTCTGCCCCTGTGGTACATAAAAAGACTGCGCCTAAAATTAAAATTCCATGAGGGTGTTCTGCTAGTAATTTATAAGTGTAATAGGGATTTAACGCTTCAAGCACCGAAAAATTAGTTACTAATTGCGACATCCCTAAAATTCCTAACATTAAAAACCACAAAAACATCAATGGTCCAAACGCGCGGCCCACCCACTTTGTGCCAATTTGCTGTATTAAAAATAACATACATAAAATGCCAATTACAATAGGTACGGTATTTATGTGGGATAATGAAGGCACCATTCGCAAACCCTCAACTGCGGCGGCCACCGAAATAGGAGGCGTAATAATTCCATCTGCCAACAAAGCGCTTCCACCTATAATTGCAGCAACCAAAAGCCATTTATGTTTACAGCGTTTAACTAAAGTAAATAGAGAAAAAATTCCTCCCTCGCCTTTATTATCGGCTCTAAGAGTTAAAATTACATATTTGATTGTGGTTTGTAAAGTAAGGGTCCAAAATATAGCAGAAATGGCGCCTTTAACTATATCAGCTTGAATCGGCCCGTCGCCAACAATTTCTTTTAATACATATAGGGGAGATGTACCAATGTCTCCATAGATAATTCCAAGGGTAACAATTAAGCCGCCGAGAGTAATCTTGTTTAATTGATGAGGGTCGTGATGACCGTTTCCGTTGGTTCCCATTTAGGGATGTAGATTAAAAACGGGGTAAAAGTATAACAAAAAAGAAGGCTGAAAACGGCATTTAGACAAATTATTTAAAATAACTTATGTTAAAAGTACTAATTGATGACCAAACAGCGTTATTTACATACGAAGCCAATTGCTATTGTGGCATGGAAATTGTAGCTTTATACTTGGTTTTTGAGTGTTTTTGTTAATGGTGAGATTTGTTCGATATTTTCTTTTTATTGCTCTTTTCGGAACTGCGTTTTCCTTAAAAGCTACCCATGTACGGGCCGGCGAAATCACTTACAAATGGCTCTCTGGCTATACTTATTCAATTACGCTTACTACTTATACTGATGATGGTCCAAGTATTGCCGACCGTTGTGAGTTAACTATTCATTTTGGCGACGGTGATAGTTGCGTGGCTCAGCGTCAAAATGGCTCAGCGTCCGTAATGTGTCCTTCGGGCTATAATGGCACTGTTGTATTTCCCGGTTTTAAGAAAAATGTTTATAGTTGTGTGCATGTATATAGCGGGACGGGTAGTTACAAAATCTACATGTTTGACAGGAACAGGAACTCAGGAGTAATTAATATTCCTAATTCTGTTAATCAACCGTTTTATATAGAATCGCTATTGGTTATTAATGCTAAACCAAATAATTCAAATCAATTAACCGTTTTGCCGCTTTATGAGGCGGCGTTAAATAAATGTTTTTATCATAATCCAGGGGCATATGATATTGATGGCGATAGTTTGTCTTATGAACTTACGGCTTGTAAAGGAGAGGGTGCTCCCGGAAATATTGGAGTAGCAATTCCTGGTTATTCGTATCCTTCGCCAGGCGCTGCGGGTAGTTTTAGAATTGATTCGATAACAGGAACCTTAAGTTGGTGTAAGCCACAAATGAACGGAGAATATAATATAGCTTTTATAATAAAGGAATGGAGAAAATTAAGTTGTTCTGGAACCTATTTCTTGGTTGGATATGTAGAACGTGATATGCAAGTAGTTGTTCAAAATTCTTCCAA
>JAYTSW010000099.1:0-2398 GCA_043745425.1 Sphingobacteriaceae bacterium
GTCGAACTAAATAAATTAAATACAGCAGACAAATGACATCAGTAGATAACAGAATCAATATTAAAGCAAAAATATTGGCATGGATATTTGGCTTGCTGAATATTTCAATTTATCTCTTGCTGACAGCAATATTTTTCATATCATTCAAAACTTTTGACAAACTAATTGACTATTTGGACAATATTGCTTTGGTGACTTTTGGCTCTTACGTAATTTCGCTCATAATTGCCTGTAGCTTTAATATTGCTCCTCTACAAAAGAAAACTGTTATAGCGTTGATTTATTCTGCTTTACTGATTTTGAATCTTTTGACATTTTTTCTTTACTATGGGTTATCACATTGGTCAGAAGGAGATACTTGGTTGCACTAAGACAAAAAATATTTAGACAGCGGACAACCAATTGAAATTAAAAAAGAATAAACTCCGCATAACAAAAAAGTATACACTATCGCTGATCCTGATCATCCATTTTTTTGGTGAGTTTGTCTTGGAGGGTGGAAAGGAATTTGGTGCGGCCCATTTTGCGGGAACGAATTTCTCCGAAAATATGGTATACTTCGCCAAGTTCGATGTTAAAGATACTTTCGAAATAAGATGCTATTTCTTTGATGCCGGCACGACCGTTATCAAATGTACCGTGTGCATGCAGCGCATAGATAAGTTCTGTTAGAGAGGCCTTAGAATCAGTCCAGGTTAGTTTTGTGGAGCTGGCATGATGAAATAAGTAATTAGGATCTTTGGTTTCGAGCCAGGCCAATTCTTTCTCGATATGGATCTGAAGATTATCGTGCGCTAAGATCTTAGCCACTTTAAAATCGTGAGAGGTGCTGAAACGGGGATCGTGTTCGAAAATATGACCTTCAAGAGATAACTGTAAATCACATTTATCCCGGACAAAGTATTTGTCATCAAGATAAGTGGCACCGCCGCGGTGGTATTTATAAAAATCTAGGTTGTAATCGAAATAATGCTTCAGGTTATCGAGTTCTTTATTCAGATATTTTTTTAAAACTTCTTTACCGCCATTCGGTTTTTTTGTTTCGATATTATACACCATCAAATGATACACCTGCCGGGAAGTGAACAGAGGTTTGATCTCTTTAAAGAATTGAATTTCATCTACCTCGTTCTTAAACTTGTGTTTTAGAGTAATGGCTTTCAGGCCTTCAATGCTTTTTTTGCACAAGTAAAATGAAAGCTCTGAACGTTTTAAAATTGCATCGTTTTCCAACTCAAGCGTCTGGAGTTGACCATCGAGTTCGGTTAGCAGTTTATTTGCCATCGTTACCATTTCCTCCCGTAAAGAATTTTTTGTGCTCGCATTTTACAGCTATTATAATTTTATCCAAATAATCGAGTGACATGTTTATTTTGCCGCTCTCGATCTTTGAGATGTATTGTCGATCCGTTTTTAATTTATCTGCCAGTTCCTGTTGCGTGAGACCGGCTTTTGTTCTTTCTTTTTTAATTAGTACGGCAATTAGTTTTCTAGTTCGGGACATGAGTACGTTAGTTCAATCCCTGAAGTAGAAATCGCTTACGCGATTACACTTCAGGGTAAATGTTTGTTGCTATGGTATGACTACAAATAAAAAAGCCTCCGATTTCTCGAAGGCTTTTTTAAATTGTGATATGTGTTAATTAAATCTTCCTCATTCATCTGTTAATGATCGATGCTGATAGGTTGTTTATTGTGCCGATTGTAAGCATTAAAATTATTCTTTAATTATTTTTTTAGTTGTGTTTCCGATTCTTATAAAATAGATTCCGCTTGGTTGTTCGAGCCTCATCCCCAGCCCTTCTCCAAAGGAGAAGGGAGTAGAGGCAACTTCCTGACCGAGCATGTTGTAAATATGGACTGAATTTAAATTATCAATTCCTTTAATAAAAAACTCTCCGGTTGAAGGATTTGGAAAAATATTTATGGCCTCATCCCCCGCCTTCTCCAAAGGAGAAGGAGCTAAGCCCGTGCAGGCTGATACGCTTTGGGTAAATGAACTTGAGTTTGTGCAACCAAAAGTATTTGTACCTGTAATTGTATAGTTTGCGGTTACCGTTGGTGAAACTGAAATGCTTGTACCTGCACCGCCGGGGTTCCAAGTATAAGTATTAGCTCCACTGGCCGTTAATGTTGCAGATTGACCTGTACAAATTAAAGTATTAGAAGTTGAGCCATTTACTGTAGGCAATGGGCTAACCGTTAGATTGCTTGTAGCAGGTGAAGCTGAAACGCAGCCCGCAGTACTTGTGCCTACAACTGTATAAGAAGTATTAGTTGTAGGTGAAACAACTGAACTGCCACCTTGTATTGTATAAGTGTTTGCGCCACTTGGACTAATTGTAAATGAATTACCTGAACAAATTGACCCACTGTTTACTGAGATTGTAGGCAAGGC